>JAKZWC010000401.1:0-16416 GCA_047515735.1 Spirochaetales bacterium
TTTAACTCATGGGACCCACCCCCGGTGCAGCGCTCATACGTTCCGTACTCCACGCGGTCCGAGCAAGGCCCCGTCTCATGAGACCATCCTCCCCGCCGCGGGCGGTGGCGAGAGCGAGATGGCGCGGGGTGGGGAGCCGGATTTCGGGATCCCTGAACCTGGGCTTGGTCTAAATCCGCCGCCGAGGCTGCGCGTCGATCTCGATGACACGTTGCTCGACCGGGCCGGAGGCTACGCCCGCCTCTGCCGGCACTGGTATCGTACCCCGCCGCGATACGGTCGCCCGGCAGACGAGGAGCGATTCGTCGCCCGGATGACGGCGTGGGATCACGGTGGACGGGCGAAGCATGAGTGCTACGGCAGTCTGTTGCGACTGTGGCCCGGATGCTTTCCCGACGTGGAGACGGCCATCGCCGCGCACCGCCGCCTGCTGGCGGGGTTCGTCACGCTCGATCCGCGGACCCGCGCGTTGCTGGTCCGACTACGCCGCGTTGGTATTCACACCGCGGTGGTAACCAACGGCACGAGCGCCTCGCAGCGGCCCAAGCTGCGCAACACCGGAATCGATGGTCTGGTGGACGCGATCGTGGTGTCGGAAGAGGTTGGTGCAGCCAAGCCCGCACCTGAGATCTTTCGGCACGCTCTCGATGCGATCGACGCCGACCCCGCGGAGACGCTGTTCGTGGGCGACAACCCGGATGCCGATATCTGCGGCGCGAAGCGACTCGGCATGCCGGCTGCCTGGGTGCATCTCGGTCGCGACTGGGAGATGGACACGCCGCGGCCCCGACTACGTCATCGGCGCGGTGTGGCAACTCGGCAGCGTGCTCGGCGATGCGTCGCCGGCCTGATCGTCTCCACGCTCATTCCCACGGGTGCAGGACGATCTTGGCGGCCTCACCAGCCGCGAGCAGGCCGAAGGCGTCCTGGATACGGCTCATCGGCATGACGTGGCTGATCAGCTTGTCGATCAGCGGCGACTCGGCGATCACCCGCATCACACCCTCGTAGTCACGCATGTTGTAGAGCCAGGTGCCGGCCACGTGCAGCCCCTTGCGGATCATGTCGGGGCTCACGGTGATGGCCAGTTCGTTGGAGCTCTCGCCGACGAAGGCGACCCGGCCGCGGCGGCGCACGGCGTCGATGCACAGGCGCTCGGCGGCCACCGCGCCGGAAAAGTCCAGCGCGCAGTCGACTCCGCGGCCGCCGGTCAGCTCCCGGATGCGAGCCGCCAGGTCGCCTTCGGCGGGGTCCAGCACCACCTCCGCGCCCAGCTCGCGGCCCAGCGCCGCCCGCCACGGCGCCGGCTCCACGGCCAGCACCCGCGCGCCGCGGAAGCGCGCGTTGATCACGCCGCCGATCCCTACCGGCCCCAGGCCGGTGATCAGCACCGTATCGAAGGCGTCCACGCCGATCGCCTGCATCCCGCCGAAGGAGGCGCCGATGCCGTCGATCGCCATGGTGGCCTGCTCGTAGGTGACTCCGTCCGGGATCGGGAGCAGCAGCCAGGAGGGCTTCAACACGTATTGCGAAAAGGTGCCGAGTCCGTCGTGAGTGCCGTGCACTGCCGCGAAGTCGACGGTGTCCTCGCAATAGATGTAGTCGCCGGCCCGGCACAGGGCGCAGGTGCCGCACGGGAACTGCGGCATCACCACCACCCGGTCGCCGACCTGCACCCGCCCCGGCTGGTCTACGGCCACCACCTCGCCGGCGCCCTCGTGGCCGATCACCTCCATGCGCCGGCCGGCCAGCCACGCCTTGTACTCGGTGCACATCGCCGAGGCGTGCACCTTGACCAGGACCCAGTCGTCCTTCGGCTTCGGCACCGCCGACGGCACCACGTCCGCCTGCCGCTCGCCTACGATCCTCGCCTTCATACCGCTCCTCCTCGCTGCCGGTCATGGCCGCGCTCTGGTGCAGGCTCTACCGGTTGCGCGCAAAGGTCAATCCGCGAGGGCCGCGGTGACATTGCTCCGCGGCCTGCGCCGGCCGCCTCCGGGAGGGCGGTTTACCAGCCGGCCGGGTTGTGCTTCCGTTAGGGCAACATCCGCGGTGTCGCGCGAGCCTGCGGACAGGCTCGCAGGCGCCGCACGGGAGCACCACATGAAGATCACCGGCGTTCGCGTCGAGAGCTACAAGTGGCCGCGCAAGCGGCCCATCTCCAACGGCCTGCACACCTACACCCACAGCGGGGTGGGGTTCGTATTCATCGATACTGACGAAGGGGTGACCGGTATCGGTATCGGCGCCAGCAGCGGAGGGGTCATCGGTGCGGCCATCGAGCACTTCACCCCCATGCTGATCGGCGAGGACCCGATCGCCGTCGAGCGCCTGTGGCACAAGCTGTGGGTGCCGAAGCTGGTGGGGCGCCGCGGCCTGACCACCCGTGCCATCAGCGCCATTGACATCGCGTTGTGGGACCTGCGCGCCAAGGTCGCGGGCATGCCGTTGTACAAGCTGCTCGGCGGCTTCCGGCAGCGCGTGCCCACCTACATCGCGGGTGGCTACTACGAGGACGGCAAGGGGTTGAAGGAGCTGCAGGAGGAACTCGCCGGCCACGTCGAGGCAGGTGCCAGGGCGGTGAAGATGAAGATCGGCGCGGTCCCGATCCCCGAGGACGTGGCGCGGGTGAAGGCGGCGCGGGAGGCGGTCGGGCCGGACATCAAGCTGATGATCGACGCCAACTGCGCCTACCGCTGGTACGAGGCGGTGCAGCTCGCCGAGCGGGTGGCGGAATTCGATCCGTTCTGGTTCGAGGAGCCGATCGCCCCCGACGATTACGAGGGCCACCGGCGCATCGCGGAGAAGACCACCATCCCGATCGCCACGGGAGAGAACGAATACACCCGCTACGGATTCCGCGATCTGATCGCCACCGGCTGCGTGCCGATCCTGAACGCCGACGCGGTGGTGCTGGGCGGCATCTCCGAGTTCATGAAGGTGACCGCGCTGGCACAGGCGCATGACCTCGACATCGCCCCGCACGGCGCCCAGGAGGTACACATCCACCTGGTAGGCGCCATCGCCAACGGGCTCATTCTGGAGTTCTACCCGCGTTACCTGGATCCGATGTGGGGCAAGATCTACACTGAGACCCTGACGCTGAACGACGACGGCACCGTGAGCCCGCCGGAGGTGCCGGGGATCGGGCTGGAGCCGCGCTACGAGACGCTCCGGCAGTACCGCGAGGAGTAGCCATGAGCGAGGTAGCGATCGTAACCGGAGCCAGCCGCGGGATCGGAGCGGCCACGGCGCGGCTGCTGGCCGCGCGCGGTTATCGGGTGTGCGTCAATTACCGCACCGAGCCGGAGGCGGCGGAGCGGCTGTGCGCGGAGATCGAGGCCGCCGGCGGGAGGGCTGTCGCGGTGGCCGCCGACGTGAGCGACGCCGCGCAGGTGGAGCGGCTGTTCGCGACGGTCGACGATGAGCTGGGGCCGCTCACGGCCCTGGTCAACAACGCCGCCGCCATGGGACCGAGCACGCGGGTGGCGGAGTTGGAACTGCATGATCTGCAGCGGGTGCTGGCGGTGAACGTGGTGGGCGTGGTGCTGTGCACGCAGCAGGCGCTGCGGCGCATGTCGACGGCGGCCGGCGGCCGCGGCGGCGCCATCGTCAACGTCTCCTCGGGGGCGGCCTACATCGGCGGCCCCGGCGCCAGCGTGCACTACGCCGTCACCAAGGGCGCGGTCAACAGCTTCACCATCGGCGTGGCGCAGGAGGTGATGGCCGAGGGCATCCGGGTGAACGCGGTGAGTCCCGGGCTCACCGATACCGCGATGGTGCAAGGTGCCGATCTTGCGCGTCACCTGGCCGCCATCCCGGCGGGACGCGCCGCCGAGCCGGAGGAGGTGGCGGAGGCGATCGTGTGGCTGCTGTCGCCGCAGGCGCGCTTCGTGGCGGCCGCCAACATCCGCGTCGCCGGTGGTCGCCCTTAGCCCATCGCGATGCCGCCGTCGACGTGGATCGACTGGCCGGTGATGTTGCGCGCCTCCTCGGAGGCCAGGAACGCTACCAGGTTGCCCACGTCCTCCGGCGTCTGCGGCCGCCCGAGCACGGCACTACCGGCAAACTCGTCGAACACTTGGCGCGGATCCTGACCGGCGCGGGCGGGATCCTGCTGCGCCAGCATCGGCGCCAGCCGTTCCCAGAACGGGGTCCATACCAGCCCCGGGCAGATCGCGTTGACGTTTACGTTGTAGGGGCCCATCTCCTTGGCCACGATGCGGGTGAGGTTGAGCAGCGCGTTCTTGGCGGCGGCGTAGGGCGGCACGAATACGGGATCGCGTTTCGCCGAGATGGAGGAGATGTTCACGATCTTGCCGCAGCGGCGCTCCATCATGTGTGGCGCCACGGCCTTGCACATGAAGAACGGACCCTTGACGTGGACGGCGAAGTTCTCGTCCCAGTCCTCCCCGGTGAGATTGGTGAAGGGCAGGGCGAGGTGGGCGCCGAAGTGGCCGGCATTGTTGACCACGATGTCCACCTGCCCGAAGCGCTCCAGGGCCTGCTGTATCACTTCCGCGCAGTCGGCCTCGCTGGTCACGTCTCCTACCACCGCCAGCCCGCGCCGGCCCGCCTGCTCCGCGGCCGCGACCGTCTGTTGCGCCCGCTCCAGGTCGAGGTCGGACACCACCACGTCTGCCCCTTCACGGGTCAGGCAGGCGCAGATGCCGCGCCCCATGCCACCGGCGCCGCCGGTGACGACGGCCACTTTGTCGTGCAATCGCATGCCCCCTTGTGCAACGGGCGGCCCCGCCATGTCCAGCGCCCGCGCGCCGCGCGGGCCGGGCGGTGGCGCGGGCGCGCCGCCGGTATTCGGTCCGTCCGCGGCCGGGCTGCCCAACCGCATCCGTGGGGCTATGATCTCGCCGGGTAACCCGAGCAAGCTCACACCAACGGAGGTACGTCATGAGTAACGCTTCGCCGTCGCCGTTTGCGGCGCTGTTCACCGAAGACTCCATCCATCAGACCTGGCTCGACGTGGAGGTAGCGCTGGCCGCGGCGCAGGCGGAGCTGGGCATCATCCCGGCCGCGGCCGCCGCCGAGATCGCGGCCAAGGCGAAGCTGGAGCTGGTGGACCGGGCCGCCTTCGCCCGCCGCCTGGAGGTGACCGGACATGCCCTGGTGTCGCTGGTGTGGCAGATCGACGTCCTGTGCGACGGCGACGCCGGCGGCTACCTGCACTGGGGCGCCACTACTGTCAACATCACCCAGACGGCGCGCCTGTTGCTGGTGCGCTGCGCCCACCGGCTGATGCAGGGCGAGCTGGCGACGCTGTTGCGGCACCTCGCCGACCACGCCGAAGCCGCCCGCGAATACCCCATGGCCGGGCGCACCCACGGCCAGCACGCGTTGCCGATCACTTTCGGCTTCAAGGTGGCGACCTGGATCGACGAGCTGCTGCGGCACGAGGAGCGCTTGCGCCAGCTCGAGCCGCGTACCTTCCGCGCCATGTACGGCGGCGGAGTGCGCACCGTGGCGGCGCTCGGCGACCGCGGACCGGAGTTGCAGCGCCGTTTCGCCGAGCGTCTGCGAATGGCGCCGATGGAGCTGCCGGCGCGCACCGCGCGCGACCATCTCGGCGAGTACGTGACCACCCTGGCGCTGCTGTGCGGGACGCTGGCGCGGATGGCACGCGAGGTGTATACGCTGATGAAGCCGGAATACGGCGAGGTGGAGGAGGCGGTGCCAACGGGCGCGGTCGGCAGCAGCACCATGCCGCAGAAGCGCAACCCCAAGCTGTGCATGCTGCTGCTGCAGCTCACCGCGCGCGTTCGCGCGCAGGTCGCGCCGGCGCTGGAGTCGCTCGCTGCCGAGCACGAGGAGGACGGTAGCCAGTACCAGGTGATGGAGCACGCCCTGACCGACGCGGTGGTGGCCGCCGGGGAGGCGCTGCAGGCCGCCGCGGCGCTGGCCGGCGGGCTGCGCCTGGACCCGGAGCGGATGCGGAGCAACCTGGACCTGACGCGCGGCCTGATCGTTTCCGAGACGGTGATGCTGGCGCTCGGCGAGCGCATCGGCCGCCAGCACGCCCACGACGTTGTGTACGAGGCGGCGCAGCGCGCCCACGCGAACGCAACGAACTTCGCCGCGGAGTTGCAGGCCGCTCCCGAGGTGGCCGCCAATCTGAGCGCGGAGCAATTGGCGGAGCTGCTCGACCCGGGCCGCTACGTCGGGCTGTCAGCCGACTTCGCGCTCGACGCGGCGGCAGGGGCGCGCGCTGCTGCTGCGCGGCTCGCGCCCGCTGCGAAGTCCGAGAGCTGAGCGGCGGCGGTAGCGGCAGCGACGCGCTGTGGCTGGGCGCCGGGTAACGGGGCAGGCCGAGGGCGGCGCGAGTTGGACCTGCGGGCGTAGCGCCGTGCCGGCGCCAAGGTTCGAAGCTGCCGGACGGCGGGCTTTCACTCAGGCCGGGAGTTGAATCGCCGCGTAGGGGTAGACTGCCGCCTTGGCTCCCTGCGGAAAGCGCGCCGTGAGCTGGATCAGCACCTCGCTCCAGTTGGCGCAGGACACCACGTTGCCGCCGGGACCGTAGACGTCGAGGTCGGTGCGCGACTGGTAGCGCGAGCACACCAGGACCTGCCCCGCCTTCTGGATCGGGCACTGCTCGACCGGCGACCAGAGGTTGCCGCCGTAGTCGGTGCCGAAGCGGCCGCCCAGATAGTGCGGCGCCTGTCCCTCGACGCTCTCGCAGATCACCACGGCGACGCCGCCTTCCTTGAGGGAGAGATCGGGGGGCCAGATCCCCTTCACCGCCTGGTTCTCGATCGGGTAGGTGTTGGTCACCACCACGTCGCAGTCGCCGGCCATCGGCGTGGCGTACAGCTTCTGTGCGGTGGCGACTCCGGCGCGGTGTTGCTCCACGAACTGGCCGGCGAACACCTGCACCACCTCGCGCCGCTGGTTGATCAGCAGGTCGACCTTGAAATCCAGTCCCACTATGGCGACCGCCTCTTCCAGATCCTGGCGAATCACGCTGCCCTCGATGTTGCCGAGCAGGTGGGTCCCGCGGGCGGTGTCCTCGCCGTGCGCCACGGTGGTGCGGCGGCCGAGGACGCGGTGATTGTGGTCCACGGTGGCGATGCCGGCGACGCCCGGCACCACCAGCTTGGCGCCGCCGCCGAATCCCGCCGAGCGATGCGGAATCAGGCCGCCGATGCCGATCCGCAAATCGCACGCCATCACCTCGCGGTTGATTTCCACCCGGGTGCCGCGGCCGGTGGTGCCGACCTCCACCAGGTGCTGGAACGGGTTGTGGTTGTAGACCCGGTAGCGGTGCACCACGTCCGCCCCCAGCTTCTTGGTGAAGTCCTCCAGCGACATCGCCGCGTGATTGGCGAAGGCGCCGATCAGCCGGATCCGGTCCTCCTCCAGGCCCGCGGCGTGCAGCTCGGCCAGCACCAGCGGCAGGATGCGCCAGGTGGGGGCCGGCCGGGTGAGGTCGTCGAACAGGATCACCGCCTGCTTGCGGCCGCGCGCCAGCTCGCGCAGCGGCGGCGTGCCCAGCGGGCTCTGCAGTTGCGCCCGGAGCTGGTCGTCGTCCAGGGCGGGAGCGTCGTGCCCCGCCATGCGGCATTCCTGAACCTGCCAGGTCGGCGGGAACTGCAACTCCATCTCGCGGTCGCCGTACCAGGCGTGGGTGGGTATCCGGATCGTCGTGCTATCCATGGCGGCTTCCAGTGTGCGTCAGGATCGCGATTATGGCGAGCCCTCGCGGCGGTGCGCCGCGGCCCACGCCAGGAAGCGCTCGAGCGGCCAGGTGTTGGCGATGCGGTCGCGGTCCACCCAGCCGCGCTGCGCCTGTAGCGCGCCCCACTGCAGCCGGTCGAAGTCGGAGACGTGGTGGGCGTCGGAGTTGACCAGAATGACCACGTTCCGGGCACGCGCCCGCCGCAGCACGTCGTCAGTCGCGTCGAGCCGGTTCAACCCGCCGTTGATCTCGAGAGCGGTGCCGGTGCGCTCCGCTGCCTCCAGTACCGCTTCCACGTCCAGCTCGATGCCGGGCCGGCGGCCGATCATGCGCCCGCTCAGGTGCCCGATCGCGTTGACCGCGGGATCTTCCATGGCGCGGATGATGCGGCGGGTCTGGGCGGCGCGGTCCAGCTCGAATGCCGAGTGCACCGCCGCCACGCACCAGTCGAACGAGGCGCGGAAGGCGGCATCGTAGTCCAGGCTGCCATCGGGACCGATGTTCAACTCCACCCCGTGCAGCAGGCTGAGGCCGGGATGATTGCGGTCCAGCTCGCGCAACTCGGCACGCTGCGCGAGGAGCCGCTCGCGGCTTACGCCGTTCAGTCCGAGGTCCTCGCCGTGGTCGGTCACCGCCAGATACGAGAGACCGCGCGCCGCCGCCGCCGCGGCCATCTCGGCCAGCGTGCTGCGGCCGTCCCCGGAGGCGTCCGTGTGCAGGTGCAGATCGCCGCGCAGGTCCTTCACCGCCACCGGCGCGGGCAGCTCGCCGCGGGCGGCCGCCTCGACCTCGCCGCGGTCCTCGCGCAGCGGCGGCGGGATCGGCGGCAGGTCCAGCGCCGCGTAGATCTCACGCTCGGTGGCGGCGGCGAGCAACGCCCCGTGCTGGTCCCACAGTCCGTACTCGTTGAGCAGCCAGCCGCGGGCGGCGGCGAGCCCGCGCAGCTTGATGTTGTGTGCCTGCGAGCCGGTAAAGTAGAGCGCCGCGGCCCCGAACTGATCCGGCGTCACCACGCGCAGGTCCACCTGCAGGCCGCGCCCGGTAACCCTGCTGGCGCGCGTATCTCCCCCCTGGCCGGTGTCGGCAGGGGACGCGGTGCGCAGCAGCGGCAACGCCGCGAAGTGCTCCATCACCGGTCGCGCATCGGTGGTGGCCACCAGCACATCCAGGTCGGCGATGGTGGGACGCAACCGGCGCAGACTGCCGCAGTAGCATACCCGCTCCACCGCCGGCAGCTCCGCCAGCGCCGCCACCACGAGCTGCGCATCCGGCAGCACCCGGGCGATCGGCAGACGCAGTTCCTTGCCGGCCGTACCGACCCGGCGCAGGCCGCGGATCAGCGCCTGCTCGGTCCTGGCGCCCAGTCCCGGAAGATCACGCACCAGATGCTGCTCCAGCGCCGCCTGCAATTGGTCGAGACTCTCGATGCCGAGTTCCGCCCGCAGCCGTGTCAGGGTCTTGGGGCCCAGTCCGGGCACGCCGGCGAGCTGCTGCACGGCGGGCGGAAAGCGCGCACGGAGCTGCTCCAGCTTGGCGATGCGGCCGCTGTCGAAGAACTCGCGCACCTTGCGCGCGATCGCCTTGCCGACGCCGTCGAGCTCGAGCAGCTCCGCCTCCGACAGCCCCGCCAGGTCCAGCGGCGCGTCGCGCAGCCGGCGCAGCGCGCGGTCGTAGGCGCGGGCGCGGAACGACTGCGCACTGCCGTCGTCCAGAATGGTCAGACGGTGCAGCTCACCGAGCTGGGCAAGCAGTTCCTGCACCTGCAGCGGATGCTCGCTGCGCGCCTCAGCGGAGCTAGCGGCCATGCCGCCACTCTATGTTCTTGGCGTTGTGCCGACAACCTGGCGGGCAACTTGCACCGCGCGTCGAGGGTGCCGAAACTGGATAGGAGGGCGACCGGTGAGTGGCAACGCAGCAGCCGAGATTCTGACCGTGGACGGGCGCGAGGTGCGGGTCACGAATCCGAGGAAGGTATACTTTCCCGCCACCCGCATCACCAAGCTCGATCTGGTCCACTACTACCTGGCCGTGGCCGACGGCGCACTGCGTGCCATCCGGCGTCGTCCGCTGGTGCTGAAGCGCTACGTCGACGGCATCGCCGGCGAGGGCTTTTTCCAGAAGCGGGCGCCGGCGAAGCGGCCCGACTGGGTGCGGACGGTGGAGCTCAGTTTCCCCTCCGGCCGAACTGCGCACGAGCTGGTGGTGACCGAGCGTGCACAACTGGTGTGGATCACCAACCTGGGCAACATCGACCTGCACGCGCATCCGGTACGGGCCGACGACCTGGACCATCCCGACGAGCTGCGCGTGGATCTGGACCCGGGGCCGGGAGTGGCGTGGCAGACGGTGCGTGAGATGGCGCTCATGGTGCGCGAGGTGCTCGCCGAGCACGGGCTGGTCGGGTGGCCCAAGACCACCGGCTCCCGCGGCCTGCACGTCTACGTGCGGATCCGGCAGCAGTGGGGGTTCACCGAGGTGCGGCGGGCGGCGCTGGCCGTGTCGCGGGAAGTGGAGCGGCGCGCGCCCGGCCTGGCCACCAGCAAGTGGTGGAAGGAGGAGCGGGTAGGGGTGTTCCTGGACTACAACCAGAACGCCAAGGACCGCACCATTGCCGCCGCCTATTCGGTACGGCCGCTGCCGGACGCGCGGGTGTCGGCGCCGCTGGCATGGGAGGAGGTCCCCGACTGCGAGCCGGCCGACTTCACGCTGCAAACCATGCCGGCACGGCTTGCTGCCCGTGGCGACCTGGCAGCCGGGATGGATGCCGCGGCCGGCAGTCTCGCCGGCCTGCTGGAGCTGGCCGCGCGCCACGAGGCCGAGGGGCTGGGCGGGGACGCGCCCTGGCCGCCTCACTTCCGCCGTGGGCGTGGTGAGCCGCGGCGGGTGGCGCCATCTCGCGCCCGCGGTTCCCGGAGCAACGGTCCGGCGGCCGGCACCGGCCAGGCAGGTGCCGCGGCGCCAACGGCAACGGAGCCGCCCGTAGCCGCAACGGTCGCGTCAGACACGGCCGCGGACGCAGCGGCAGATCGCGGGCGCGAGGCCGGTGGCGCGGGCGCGTCACCGACCGGCCGGCGCCGCTCCACCATGCCGCTGGTGGTGGTCGCCAAAGCGCGCACCGAGGCGGACGCGCAGGCCGGCCTGGAGCGCTGGCGGCGGCGCCACCCGCGGGCGGCTTCGTACTTGCAGGCCGTCGACGTGCTGGTGGACGCCATGCGCGGGCGCTCCTCCACCTGGACCAGGATACGCGTCAACCTGCGCCACGTGCCGGCGGCCGATCGGCCGCCCGCGGAACCGCCCGATCCGGACTACGATCCACGGCGCACGGAGGCTGAACGATGAGTTGGGAACCGATCTTTCGCGACGTCGACCTGGGCAAGTCGGACCGCGAAGCACTGGATCGGGACGGGCACGTGGCCTTTCCCGGGCTGCTGACCGAGCGCGCCTGCCGCAGACTGGCGGGCTCGCTGAGCTACATCGACTCGATCGCGGCGGCCGGCAACCCCGGCCATGAACCCAACCGCTTCGCTGCCGAGTACGACTGGTACCTGGAAGGCCTGATCGGGCACCCGCAGATGCTGGGACTCGCCCGCGCCATCCTGGGCCGGGAGGTTCGCTACGACCACTGTGCGACGCTCAATCGCGCCGGCGGCAACCCCGGCATCACCTGGCACAGGCACGGCTACAGTGCGGAAGATCCCGGGCTCGGCTTTATCCGCATCTTCTTCTACGTCACCGGATTCGCGCCCGACGACGGCGGCCTGAAGGTGGTGCCGGGCAGTCACCTGTTTCGCGAGCAGTTCCACGGCCTGTCGGATCGGGAGTTGCGTGACGGCTGGCTCGCCGGACGCCGCCACCCGACGACGGGCGAGTTACTGCAGATTCAGGAACTCAGCGTGCCGCCGGGAACGGTCATCGTCATGTGGACCTATGCCCTGCACGCGGTGAATCCACGCCGGCCCGGCAGCGACGTGAGGCAATGCGTAGTGTACGCCTACCGCAATCCGGGCCAACCCTCGCGGGCGCGCTGGATCTCGGCGGACTACGAGAAACGCCGCATTCGCGGCGCCGCAGGCCTGCTGAGCCTCTACTGAACGGCCGGGCGCAGGCCTGCGGCTACCGGCGTGGGCGGCCGTGCCGGTCGCACGGGCGCCGCAGAACCCGGTAACCGCAGGAACGCGTCGCTGATGCGCTCAGCCCGCGCCGAGCGGTTGCTGCCGTCCGGCGGCGACTGCGGGAGTGCCAGCCTCCAGGTCACGAAGCGCGGCGCGCACCCCGGTGAGGTAGGTTCGGCTCACTGGGACTTCCTGGCCGGTGGTGAGCCGCAGCACCGTGCGGCCCTCTTTCTGCACCAGTCCCTTCAGGTAGCGGCGGGCGACCCAGTAGGAGCGATGGACCTGCAGACCATGGTCGCGGAGCTCGGCGACCGCATCCGCGAACCGCATCAGGATGATGCCCGACCCGGCAGCGGTGTGAGCCTTGACGTAGTGGTCGTCGACGGTGAGGTAGATGAGGTCGGAACCAAGTCGGCGTGGAAGGCGGTCAAAAACTGAGCGTGGCTTCGCCGCAGGGGGAGGAACATCCGTTGCGGCGGGATCGGCGGCGGCAGCCGGTGCCGGTGTACCGCTGCTGGTCGCTGTCGCTTGTGGGTAGCCGCGGCTGCGCTCGAAGCGAACGCCATCGCCGTCGTCGTCCGCCATCGGGTAAGCGTGCCGGTCGGCGGCTGGACGATTCCCGGCCAGCTTGACGCGTTGCAGGACAATCAGATGTATCAACCCCGTGGCCGGCAGCATCACCGCCACCACCCTGGCGTACAGTGTGGGCAGTCCCACCATGTACTGCGGGCGCATGAGCTGTTCGATCGAGCAGACGACGCCGGTAGCCGGCACCGCTGCCACCAGCGTCACGCCTGCCAGGCTGAGCGACGCTGCCCGCGGTGAGCGGTGGCGCAACAGATAGAGCGTCACCACGCTCATGCAGAAGAACACCGGCCAGGCGACGAAGTAACACAGCGCCCAGTACCCCAGGCGCCGCAGCGTCGACAGCGTCTCATAGGTGCTGACCGGGCCGATGACGGTGAACACGGCTACGATCGTGCCGAGCGCTGCCAGCACCTGGCGGAACATGCGCGGGGTAAGCATTTCGCGGTACGCGTTCCGCATGATCCACGGTTGCCCCTTGCTGCTCGGGAATGCGGCGAATGTACCGGGACCTCCCGCTCCCGATACCGGCGGATGTGCAATGTGTTCCATGGTGCACCTCCTCGTCGCCGGCGCTACGGCGCCGACGAACTGCACTACTACTAGAAAGTATACCGGAGTGACCTGACGCGCAGCGTGAATGTCATCGGCGTACGCCCGAGGTGCTTCAGGAGCAGCTCGGGATCGGTTCGCGACAGCGCTCGGCGCGCCGCAGCCCGGCCCGAAAGCTGGGGCGTGAGCGTAGCCAGGAGCGTAGTCTCCAGCCGCGAAGTGAGTCACTTGAAGAGTGTCTTGTGGCGCAAAACCGGTCACAGCTCGTGAACGCCGTCAGCGCATGCTTGCTGCCACCGACGGAACTCTCTCGCTAACAGTTACGAAGTCTTTACCCTTGCCACGTATTAGCGCTGCTGCTGCGAATAGCATTCATGAGCGCTGCAACAGAGAGGTGAAGTTCACCGAGGTTCAGTTCGAGCGGGGAGCAAGCAATGCCGAGCTGCGCCTGACCACCGAGCAGGACAACCGTAACGAAGGCGACGGATACCTCAGCGCTACGATCCTCCTCTCCGGGGAACACGATTATACCATCGGCTCGCCCGGCGAGGCCGTGGTACGGGTGCGTGACGACGATATTCCGGAGGTGACCTTGCAGGTGCTGTCGCCCGCAGCAGCGACTCTCGACGGGTCTACCTGGCTCGCAGAGATGCCCGAGGGCACGAAGATCCTGTTCGAAACCCGTTGCTCCGGAGCTTACCCCTACTCGCACCACCGTCACGGTCTTGCGTGAATCCGGCTCTCACGGTAACGTTCGCGGTGACGTACTTCCCACCGGCTGAGTGAACCCGCAATCGCCCGCTCCGTTCTGAAGGGGCGCGGCACCGCATGGACGCTTCACCGAGGCCGTATTCCAACACAGTTCTTTCGTCTTGTTCGTCGTGATGGCACCCGTGAGGGTGGAGTCTTTCAATGGCTGGAGGTGAACCGCAGGGTGAAGAGATCCAGAGGTCCGAATCAGTGGCCAAGTGTCCTCAGAACGATTCCGCGAGCTGTGCTGCTGTTGTTCCGGGCGGCGCCGGTCCTGTCGTCGTTGCAGGCGTCCATAACCGTAATTCGCGCCGTCCTGCCGTTGCTGGTTCTTGGCGTTGCGAAGTTGTTCGTCGACACGGCCATGGAACTTGCCACCGGCGGCCCAGTCGCCCTGCCACTCCTGGGCGAGCCTGCCGAACCGGTACAAGGGCTTTACCTGCTGGGCGCCTTGCTGCTGTCCATCTGGCTCCTGGACAAGGCGACCTGGAGCGCCGAGCAAGTGGTACGCACGCACGCCACGAATCGGGTCGAGTCTCACGTTCACGCACTGGTCATGCGGAAGTGCAGCACCCTCGATGCGGCGTTCTACGAGAGTCCCGCGTATCTCGATATGCTCGAGCGGGCCGTGCGGGGCGCTCTGATGAATACCTTGAGCTTTATGTGGGGGTTCTACTTCCTGATGAGCGCGGCCGCCTCGCTGGTTGCCACCATGGCGGTGTTGTCGACCATGCATTGGGCCGTCCCCGTGGCGATAGTCGTTTCGGCACTGCCGCAACTGATCGCCACCAGCCACTTCTCCAGGCAGGGCTGGGCACTGGAGAACAGCCTGGCGACACACTATCGGCTCCTGAAGTATCTCACGGCCTTGATGAGTGAACGCCAGGCTGCGAATGAGGTAAGGCTGTTCGGTCTGTCCGACTATTTCGTGCCGCGGTTCCGGGACATAAATGACCGCCGGCTGCGGCGCGAGCAGGCGTTTACTCGACGGAGCACCCTCTGGCGTGGCGGCCTGGGTGTCGTTTCGGACGTGGCGGTGGCCGGCGTCTGGGTATTCATCGCGCTCCGGGCACTGGCGAGAGCCATATCCGCAGGGGACGTGCTGCTCGGCACGCAGGCTGCCTGGCGGGGCAAAGAGGCGTTGGAGGCTACGTTCAGCTACGGCGGACAGTTCTTCGAACAGAGCCTGGCGCTGGGCAACCTGTTCGCCTTTCTGGACCTCGATCCTGCGAGCGTTCCGGGAGCGCTGCGACGCTCGGCACGGACCGCCGGCCGGAGTCTGCCGAGCGCCATCGACCGCATCGAGTTCCGGAACGTCAGCTTCGCGTACCCGGCGACGCAGTCGAAGGTGCTGGACGACGTCAGCTTTACAGTTTCCCGTGGGCAGACCGTCGCACTGGTCGGCAGAAACGGGTCGGGCAAGACGACCATCGCCAAGCTGCTTACGCGGCTCTATGATCCGACCCGGGGGCAGATCCTCGTCAACGGCACCGACCTCAGGGACTTCGACCTGGCTGAGCTGCAGCAGCGATTCGCGGTGGTATTCCAGGACTGTGTCCGGTATGCGCTGACCGCGCGCGAGAACGTGGGGTTTGGCGACGTCCCGCACGTGGCCGACATGCGGCGTGTCAGGGATGCCGCGGTCGCCGCTGGTGTGGACCAGGAGCTGGCGTCTCTTGCGGATGGTTACGAGACGTTTCTCGGCGGACAATTCGGGATCGGCAGGGATCTGTCGGGTGGGCAATGGCAGAAGGTCGGGCTGGCGCGCGGCATGATGCGCCGTGGATCGCTGTTCGTTCTCGATGAGCCGACGGCGCACCTGGATGCCCTCGCGGAGTTCGCGGTGTTTCGTTCGTTCCTGAAGCTGATGGCGGGCACGACCTCGGTGATCATCTCGCACCGCTTCTCGAATGTCCGCCTGGCCGACCGCATCGTCATGCTTGAGTCCGGACGGGTAATCCAAGAGGGAACCCACGCTGAGCTGGCCAAGGTCGCCGGACTCTACTCGCGCATGTTCGAATCCCAGGCCAGCAGCTACAACAAAGTGAATAATTATATATAGAAGAACGAATTATATAGAATCGGTCAGGGCGCGTTATCCGAAGCGTTATCATTCGAGGCAGGCTTTTCGGTCTCGTCGTCGTCGTTCGTCAGCTTTTTCCTTATTTTGTCCCCAAAGGCGTTTTTCCTTATCTTGTCCCAAAAGGCTCTTACGCCGAGTAAAGCAACGGCGATCAGCCCCCATGCGAACCCTCGAACCTCTCCGGTTAGCCTGACTTTGTCGCTTTCAGTCAACCATCTCCAATTCTCTGGCCCTATCGTGTGTACCACGAATGCCGCCAAGTAGCACAGCGCGGTCAGAAACGCGGCAGTCGCGCCTGTCACGAACAGAGCCAGAAACAGCTTGCCCACAGCCCCCCCTTACGATCAGCGGTCAGACGTGCCCATCGTACCACGAAAGAAAGGCACGGCCACGCGGTGCGGTAGGTAGGGTGCCTGTAGTGGATGCCGCAGGTACCGTACGCGCGCTCCCGTCGCGACCGTGCCGTGGTTTCTACTCAAAAGACGCGCACGGCCCCCCTTGGTGCGACCGGAGGGGTATGGCCGCTGCTCGGAGAGGGGAACCGTGCGCGCCGTCTATGCCATGCCAGTGACCCTCCGCGCCTCGGAGTCCTCGATCCCGCCCTCGGTGCCGACCAGGGAGCGGTAGGCGCGAGCACGGCCCTGTAC
>JAKZWC010000402.1:0-4725 GCA_047515735.1 Spirochaetales bacterium
ATCCACGTGAGCGTCTCTATGCCGCTCCCGGCCGCCGTGCCCACCTCGTCCCCTACCGGCACTGCCGGGCCCAGCCACTCGGCGGCTCCCGTGACCGGATCCACGCTGAAGAATGCCAGTTCAGTGCCGGTTTCGAGACCCTCCGCCGGCACTGCAGCACGTACCGCCAGGGGCTGACCGGTGCGCGCTCCGAACGGCCGCAGCGCCCACATCGCCAGCGGACGGTACGGAACCTGGTCCACCGCCAGGCGATAGCTCGGCCAGCCCGAGGGGGGTACCCGCGCCCCTCCGATATCGCCGCCGCCGGCCCGGTCCAGCACGCTCAAGTCCACCGGCGCAGACGGAATCAGGCTGAGACCCGCGAACCGCGCCGGCCCGGTGCCGTCCCATGCCGGCACCGAGACCGCTTCCTGCAGTTGGATCGGCGTGGGCAGCTCCTGATCACCGGCCACCAACTCCACGGGAAACACCACCGAAGTGAGCGTGCGCTCAGCTACCGCGTCGCCCCGCACGTCGAGTGCGTACCGCTCTACCGGCAGATCCTCGTAGAAGAAGCGCCCCTCGGCATCAGTCCGTGCCGGCCAACAGGCGCTCGCGCACATGGCGACATATACGTTTGCGAGGGGCATCCCAAGGGCATCGACCACCCGGCCGCCGAACCCGGCGCTTTCTTCGCCTGCCGGCTGCGCGAAGAAAGCGCCGGGTTCTCCCTGATCGCCCGCGCTGCGCTGCCCGCGGCTGTACGCCGTGCCCGCGCACGCCGCAAGAACGATAAGCACCAGCAGCACGCGTCCAGCATTGGAACAGCGTGCGCGCCCTGTCGAGTGAGCGCTCACTCGGACGCCCCCGGTCGAGGCGCCGCACCGGCAATGGTCGCTCGATACCTCAACGCTGCGCGCCGTGGCGCCGAGTTTCGACATGGGATCACGCGGGTGTCGCCTGCGTCGCCGCTATGATTTGCAGGGTGGCGCTTTGCTGCACGTAGCCGACAATGCTGCTGGCGTCGCGTGCCACTCCTTCCGGGAGCTCTATCCGGAGCTGGCCCGACTGGTCCGCCGCGGCTCCGAGGTCCACCGTGGCGAAACCACGCACCACGTTGTGGTGGCGCAGGGTACGGCCGCGGTTTTCGCCCCGTGGCACGAAGTTCTCGAGACCGGTCTCGACCGCGACCACCGTGAGGACACAGCCGTCCGGTACGTCCGTGACCCGGTAGTCGATCTGCACTGAACGGTCGTTGAGAACCGGCACGATGAGCACGAGAGCCGGAAGTCCGTCTGCCGGCGACTGCGCCGAACCGGCTGCCGCCAGGGCGGCGGAGTGCACTCGGGCATAGTCCTGGGCCGGGCGCACCACTTGCCGTCCGTTGATGACGAGCTGGGGGGTGAAGATGCGGCTGCTCAGTGCGCGGCCGTAGCTGCGCTGCCGACGCTCGGCTTCGGGCAGCGCGTAGGGATCGGGCCAGCCGAGATAATCCCAATAGTCCACGTGCCATTCGATGGGGAACACCGACAGGCCGCCGGTCTGCTCCCCGAGACGCGCCAACGCCTGTTCGGCTCCCGGACAGCTGCTACAGCCCTGGGAGGTGAACAGTTCCACGACGGCGAACGAGGTCTCGTCCGCGGCCATGGTGGCGGCGGCGTGCTCCGGTGCGGGGTTGGCGCTCGCCGCTAGCGGCAGCCACGCCAAGAGGGCGGCGAACAGCACGGCCATGGGCACGCGCCTCCGGCGGGTAACACGTAAACAGGCAGCCATCTCATCGTCTAAGCTACGGGACCGCGGATGCGGGGTCAACGCGCCGGGGTGCGGCTCCGCGACCGGCCGCGCTAACGCGGATTGATGGCGATCTCGCCGCGCTGCTGAAGGCTGCGAATCACGGTGGCCACCCTGCGCTGTGCTTCCTCCACTTCGCCGAGACGGATCGAACCCAGATGCTCCATGGCATCCCGCAGCAGCGCGGCGCCACGCTTTGACATGTTGCGTACCACGCGTTCCAGGATTTCGGCGTCCACCGCCTTCAGAGCAGCCGCCAACTCCTGCCGGCTCACCTCCCGCAGCACCGCCTGCAGGGCCTGGTCGTCGAGCAACAGCAAGTCCTCGAACACGAACAACCGCTGTTTGATCTCCTGGGCCAGGTCGGGATCTTCCTGCTCCAGGGCGTCGATGACGGTCTGCTCGGTGGTGCGGTCCATGAGATGGACAATCTTCAGTATCGCGTCGAGGCCTCCCGAGGCAACGTGCTCGGCGCCGGCCGACGGACGGGAGGAGCGTGCCAGCTTGTGCTGCAGTACGCGCTCTACCTCGTGCACGACCTCCGGTGCGGCGGGATCCAGGGTGGCAATGCGCCGCGCCACGTCGCCCTGCATGGTGTAGGGCAGACTCGCTAGAAGATCGGCGGCGTCCCCGGGCTCCAGATACGCCAGCACCAGGGCGATGGTCTGGGGATGTTCGTCACGGAGGAACGAAAGAAGTTGCGCCGGATCACTGCGGCGCATGAAGCCGAACGGCCGCGGGCGCAGGACACGGGCGACAACCGCTTCCGCCTTGTCGGCGCCGAGCGACCTTTCCAGAACCCCGCGCGCATAGTCCATGCCGCCACTGGGTGCCAAGTCGCGCTCCAGCATCAACTCCTGAAATTCCGCCAGCGCCCGGACCTGATCCTCAAGATCGATCGCATCCAGCTGCGCAATTTCCAGGGAGAGCTGTTCTATCTCTTCTTCGTCGAGATACTTGAAGATGTCCGAAGCAAGCTCGGAGCCAAGCAACACGAGAAGTATGGCCGCCTTCCGGCGTCCGGCGAGGCGCCCACTTTCTGCAGGCTGGTCGTGGTGCCCGGTGAGGTGTTCACGGCCGGCCGCGTTGACCGGATCGCCGTCGCCCGCCGTTCTCATACGACGCACTCCTCCCGCCGCCGCCACCCGCGGACGGGCTTGAAGCGACGCAGCAATCGTATACTGAGACGCCGACCCCGGCAACGGGTGCGCGGGGTGCGGCGCGCTACCGCCCCGAAACCGTCGCCTGACGGCGCCGGTTTCGGCCTAGCCCCACTGTCCTGTACGGAGCCTGTCGGATCTGCCGCTGACGCGCCGATCCGACAGGCTCCTAGCGGCGCTCTACCAACGCGAACGGTCTTCCTTCGGTCGCGCCACGGCCACGGTAATCGTGCGGCCATCGAGATCGGTCTCGTTCAGAGCGGTAACCGACGCGTTAGCCTCGGCTGGCGAGCTCATTTCCACGAATCCGAATCCGCGCGACTGGCCGGTGAATTTATCCGTTACGACGCGAGCCGACTCCACGGTCCCGTGGGCGGCGAAAACCTCTTCAAGGCGATCGTCCGTGACTGCATAGGGCAGGCCACCGACGAAAAGCTTCTTGTTCATTACCTTCATCTCCCGGTCCACTTCACCTCCATCTCCCTGCGTACGGCGACTACGGGAGGCAGTCGGTTTTGAATGACGGGCAGGGTATGTCGGCCAAACAGGTACTGCGTCTCCGTGCCCCTAAGGGCGCGCGATCGGCGCGGTGGGAGGGAGTGAACTAATCCTTGCAGCCTAAAAATAGGGTGTTCTGCGCCGCTGGTCAACGTAGTGTCGACGAATCTCGTGACGGCGTGCGGCATTGCGCAGCGTGAGCGCCGGTTCCGGGTATTGACGGCGGCGCGCGAGGCGGTGCACCGTACGGTGCAGACCGGGCGGTTAGCTCAGTTGGCTAGAGCACTAGCTCGACACGCTAGGGGTCACTGGTTCGAGTCCAGTACCGCCCATGGTCAATTCTATACCGTAGCAAGAACTATTGGCTAATTTGAGCGGCCGCGACAGGACGTCGCGAAGGAACCGGGACATGCCTCCCTGGAAGGCGACGCGAGGCTCACAGCGCTTTGTCCGGCACTAGGCAACGCGACCCGCTGCCGCCGCCGCGGGAGCGCGAAGGGGAGCGCACTCGGGGCGGCAGGCGGCGATCGGCGTCACCCGGCGCGCGCGGTCACACGCTGTCCAAAGCGGCAATCAACGCTCTTCCCGTTGGCGGATTCGGCGGCCGCATCGACGTGGTGGAGTCCGCAGCCGCGGCATCCGCCTGTGCCGCCCTGCACGCCGGTGCCGTGCTTTCAGGCTGCCGCGTACTGGGCTTCGACACCGAATCCCGCCCGTCGTTCCGTCGCGGTGAGCACCATCCGATCGCCCTGGTGCAGCTGGCGACGGCGGAACTGGCGTGTCTGTTCCGCATCGATCCGGAACGCGGGCCTCCCGCGGCACTGCGCGAGCTCCTGGAGTGCGACGATGTCATCAAGGTCGGTCAGGGACCGGCCGACGAAATACGCGAGCTGCGCGATCACTGGGGCGTAACGGCACGTCCGGTGGCGGACCTGGTTCCCGTGGCCCGCGCCGCGGGCTGCGCTCCCTTGAGCCTGCGCGGCCTGGCGGCGGCCTACTTGGGGATTCGGATTTCGAAGGGCGCGCAGACCTCCAACTGGGCGGCGTCGCGACTGAGCGAGCGCCAGCAGCGCTACGCCGCGACCGATGCCTGGGTCTGCCGAGAGATCTACCGGGCCATGGGTAGCCCTGGCACCGCAGTGATGGAGCCTGCGGACGGCACCGACACCGCCACCCCGGGGCGTGCCTCGGGACGGTCGCGCGGCGCCCCCGGGACCCGCGCCGGCGGCAGCCGTCCGCGCCGCGGAGGAGGATGACAATGGCGTCACTCTGCCTGGCCTCGCGCCAGGCTGTGCAG
>JAKZWC010000403.1:0-3152 GCA_047515735.1 Spirochaetales bacterium
CGATCCGTATGTGATAGCCCGGTGCGACAGGTAGCGTAGGGTGCCTTGCACCACTGGCGGAATTGTGCGCCGCTAGCGGTAGGGGTCGGCGGCGTCGCGCAGGCCGTCGCCGACGAAGTTGAATGACAGCACGGTGATCACGATGAACACGCCGGGGATGAACAGCCACGGCGCCAGGGCGACGGTGCGCACGTTCTGGGCGCCCTGCAGCAGCGCTCCCCAACTGATCGCCGGGGGCTGAATCCCCACCCCGAGGAAACTGAGCGCGGTCTCGGCGAGAATCATCGCCGGCATGCTGAGGGTGAGGCTGACGATCAGGTAGCTCATGAACGAGGGCAGCAGGTGGCGCAGGATAATGTGGCGCTCGACCACGCCCGCGATGCGCGCCGCCATCACGAAGTCGGCCTCGCGCAACTCCAGCAGCTTGCCGCGTACTACCCGTGCCAGGCCGGTCCAGCCCACCACGGAGAGGATGACGGTAATGCCGAAGTAGACCCGCAGCGGCGGCCAGTCGTTGGGTAGCGCCGCCGCCAGCGCCATCCACAGCGGGATGGAGGGGATGGAGATGAGGAACTCGATAAGGCGCTGGATGAAGGTGTCCAGGGCGCCGCCGTAGTAGCCGGAGATGCCGCCGAGCAGGCAGCCGAGCACGAAGCTCATGGCCACCCCGACCAGTCCGATGCTCAACGAGATCCTGGCGGCGTAGACGTTGCGGGAGAACAGATCGCGGCCCAGGTTGTCGGTCCCGAACAGGAACACGAAGCCGTCCTCGTGGTGCACCCCGAACAGGTGGATGTCCGAAGGGATCAGGCCGAGCAGCCGATACTCGTCGCCACGCACGAACAGCGAGATCGGATAGCGCGTGCCGCGGTCAAGAGTGAATTGCCAGCGCAGGGTCTCCGGGTGGCGTTCCCGGTGCAGCCCGTATACGAAGGGGCGCAACCCGAGCCTGCCCTCATGGATGAAGCGCACCCGTTGCGGTCCAGCTAGCTGGTAGTCCGCGAAGCGGTGGAAGCCGTCGTAGGGGGCGAGGAATTCCGCGAACAGGGCCCCCCCGTAGAGGATCACCAGCACCACGCTGCCCAGCAGCGCCAGGCGGTGCGCCACGAAGCGGCGCCCGATGAGCTGCCATTGGGTGGCGACGTAGTAGCGCTCCTCGGCGGCGCTCTCCTGACGCGTCACCGTGATCGTGCTCATACGCGTTCGAAGCGGATCCGCGGGTCGGTGACTAGCAGCAGCAGATCGGAGATCAGCGTGCCGATGATGGTCAGCGCTGCCAGCACCATCAGCGTGCTGCCGGCGAGAAACATGTCCTCCTGGATGAGGGCGCTGAACAGCAGAGGAGCGACGGTGGGCAGGCTGAGCACGATGGCGACGATAGTGCTGCCGGAGACGATCTCCGGCAGCAGCCAACCGACGGTGCTGATGATCGGGTTGAGGGCCACGCGCACCGGATACTTGAAGGTGAGGGCGACCTCGGAGACGCCCTTGGCGCGGGCGGTGATCACGTATTGTTTGCGCAATTCGTCGAGCAGGGTGCCGCGCATCACCCGAATGATGGCGGCGGTGCCCGCCATGCCGATGACGATGATCGGCAACGGCAGGTGTGCCAAGCCGTTCAGAAACTTGGCGAAGCTCCACGGGGCGTGCTCGAATTCGCCGGAAAACAGGCCTCCGGCGCTGACCCCGAACAGGGTCAACAACAGGTACATCAGGATCAGGGCGAGCAGGAAGTTGGGCATAGCCAGGCCGACGAAGCCCATCACGGTAAAGCCGTAGTCGCCGAGCGAGTATTGATGGGTGGCCGAATAGATGCCGATCGGGACCGCCACCGCATAGGCGAACAGCAGGGTGATGCCGGAGATCAGCACGGTAAGGGGCAGCCGTTCCAGCAGCAGCGTTGCCACCGGCCTGCCGTACACGAAGGACACCCCGAGGTTGCCGCGCAGCAGGTTGCCGGCCCAGCGCAGGTATTGACGGTGGGCGGGGAGGTGCAGGCCGTACTGCTCCTGCATGGCGGAGATCTCCTCGCCGCCGAAGCTGGCATCGGCGCCCCCGGCCTCCATGCGTGCCAGCATTACCGTCATCACGTCGCCGGGCGGGAGCTGGATGACGATGAACACCACGACCGAGAGCGCGATGAGCAGGATGACCATGTAGGCGAGGCGCCGCAGTAAGTAGCTTGCCATGGACCGCGTTGTCGTAGAGCACCGGTACCGGCGTGTCGGGCCGATGGTGACAACGACCACGTTACTCTGTCAAATCGCCTTCCGGCGCGGGTACTATCACGGTATGGAGGCAGCGATGAGACCCGAGACACCGGTAGATGCACGGCTCCGGCCGGCGACGAGCGCGATTCACGCCGGTGAGGCCGCGGCGCGGCCCGGGCAGCCGGTGGTGGCGCCGGTCGTACGCAGCTCCACGTTCCACTGCTCGGGGAGCGGGGGCGATGCCGTGTTGCGCTACAGCCGCTACGGCAACAACCCGAACCAGGAGTCGGTCGCCGCGAAGGTGGCGGCGCTGGAGGGAACGGAAGCGGCACTGGCTCTCGCCAGCGGCATGGCGGCGACCGCGATGACCCTGCTGGCGGTGACCGAAGCGGGGGACCACGTGGTGGCCAGCCGCTACCTGTACGGCGCCACCCAGCTCCTGCTTGCCGACGAGCTGCCCAGACGCGGCATCACCACCACCTTCGTCGATCCCGACGATCCCGCCTCCTGGTCGGCGGCCCTGCGTCCGCGCACCAGCGTGGTGCTGATCGAGCTGCCTACCAACCCGACCCTCAAGGTGTTCGATATCGGCCCCGCCAAGCGCGCCGCACAGCAGGCAGGGGCGATCCTCGCCGCCGACATGACCTTCGCGACCCCGGTGAACCTCCGCGCCGCCGAGCACGGGGTGGACGCGGTGATCCACTCGGCCACCAAGTATCTGGGCGGCCACTCGGACCTGATCGCGGGCGTAGTGGCCGGCAGCCGCAGCCTGATCGAGCGGGTAGCCAGGATGATGAAGCTGTACGGAGCCTCAATCGATCCGGAGACCGCCTGGCTGCTGGAACGCGGCATCCGTACCCTCCCGGTGCGCATGGAGCGCCACAACCGGTCGGCTCACGCCCTCGCCGAGTGGTTCGAGGGCGTGCCGGGGGTCCGGCAGGT
>JAKZWC010000404.1:0-7538 GCA_047515735.1 Spirochaetales bacterium
CGATGAGATGACGCCGGTAAAGCCATCGCGCTACAAGCGCGCCGGCGAGCTCGTCGTAATGAACAAGATCGACGACTATACGGTAGAGGCAACGTTTGTAAAGCCGTATGCCATGTTCGCAGAAATAATCGGAGCATGGCCGCTTCGGAGCCAGCCACAATATGATCCAAAACACTATCTCAAGCAGTTTCATGCCAGCTATGTATCCAGCAATGACCTGAGCAAGACCGTACGCGAAGCTGGTTTCAATAGCTGGACCGAACTCATTCAGGCCCGCAAGGACCTCAATAGCAGTGAACTGCCCAGTGTTGGACAATGGCTGCCAACCAACGACAAATCCGCACCAATTCAAATACTGGTACGGAATCCGTACTACTGGAAGGTCGACACTGCCGGCAATCAGCTTCCCTACATCGATGGTGTAGAACGCCCGCTGGTAGGCGACATAGAAGCCAAGGTACTCAAGATCGTCGCTGGCGAGAGCGATTTGGCGGCCGGCAACATCATTGACCTAATGCCGAATTACACGCTGTTCATGGAGAACCGGGAGAGTGGCAACTACCGTCTGCAGGAGTATCTGTGGCAGCCAGACAGTGTGGTGGTGTACTTCAATTACACCATCGACGATCCCGCGAAGCGAAGTCTGTACAACGACGTTCGCTTCCGGATAGCCCTGTCGGTGGCGATGGACCGAAGTGCCATAAACACGGCGTTCTACCGCGGGCAAGCCCACGAATCTCAAATCACGCCGCCGCATGGACCGCCCTACCACGGCGAACGCGACATGTTCAAGAAGTACACCGAGTACGATCCCGATATGGCCAATCGTCTGTTGGATGAGATCGGTATCACGGCGCGCGATGACGAGGGCTTTCGGCTGGGACCGGACGGCAACAAGCTTACCATCGTGAACTTCGTGAACAGTGACTGGCCGACGGAAAGCCCCGAGGTCGCCGAGATGCTCAAGAACTGGTGGGCGGAGATCGGGATTCGAACCGTCGTGCAACCGCAAGCTGGACAGCTCTGGTATCCGATGCACACCGGCAACCAGCATGATATATCGATGCGGGGGGCTCACTACGGAGGCGGTCCGATTCCGCCGGCAATCAACCCCAATGCGTTCGCGCTAGGCGGGACGGGTTGGCAGTATTCTCCCATGTGGGGCCTGTGGCTGGCGACAAACGGCGCCGAGGGCATCGAACCACCCGCTGAGGTGAAGAAGCTGCGTGAAATTCAAGATCGCATATTCGGCACCGCTGACCAGCAAGAGAAGATGGACCTGTATACGGAGGCGTTTGAGCTCCACACTGACAACTTGTGGGCGATTGGAGTAAACGCGCAATCCGGGTTCATGCGCAAGTGGGTGTTCAGCAACAGAATCAAGAACATTCCCGGGGTGATCGAGTCGAACCTCTACTCGGCACAGTTCTCTACGTGGTATCTTGACGACTAGAAGTCGTTCGCCATCGATTGAGGTGGAGCCCTTCAGTTCCCCTCAATCGATGGTCTGGGGATACGGGAGTCGCCGCCTACTGCTATTGGAAGGGTAACCAACAGATGATTGAACAGTTTGCAGTCCGCAGGATCTGGAACAAGGCCACACACAACGCGTTTACCGATCTCATTCGGTTCCACGAGCGCTGGTTCTGCGTATTTAGAGAAGCGTCGGGGCATAGGGCGCGAGATGGAGTTCTGCGGATCATCACCTCCGCTGATGGGGTGACCTGGAGCTCTGCCGCTTCGATAGCCTGTCCGGCACCGTTTCAGGACCTGCGCGATCCCCAACTGTCGATTTCTCCGGACAATATGCTGGTGCTGAACGCTGCCGCCTTCAAGCCGGTCTGCCAATCGATGGTATGGCGGTCGAAGGATGGCTGCGATTGGGGGGGCCATCACCTGATCGGCCCCCGTGGCAGCTGGCTCTGGCGTACCGTATGGTACCAAGGCGTGGCCTATAACTTTGGGCGTAGCGAGCCTGATGACCACTTTCTCCAGTTGTACACAAGTACCGATGGCGTCGACTTCCAAGCCCACGGCGAACCACAGCTTGACGAAGCGTATGCGAATGAATTCGATCTTCTATTTCTGGACGATGCAACATGTGTGAGCCTGATGCGCTGTGACGACGCCAACGCCCAGTTGGGGATAGCGAGCCCGCCCTACGACAGATGGACGTGGCGCGACCTGGGTGTCCGGATCGGCGGGCCCGCATTGCTCCGCCTTCCGGATGGAAGGGCGGTCGCCGCGGTGCGCCTCTATGATCGGAGAACACGCACCGCGTTGTGCTGGCTCGATATCGAGACTGCTACCATGGCCGAGTTCCTGACCATGCCCTCCGGTGGCGACACGAGCTACGCCGGTATGGTCTGGCACGATGACCTGCTGTGGCTGAGCTACTACTCATCCGATGATTTCCTGGCCAGTATGACAACGGCAGTCCAAGCACAGCGCAGGACCAGTATTTTTCTGGCAAAGGTGCAGTTCCAGACGGATCTGACTTAGCGCCTAGCAATCGTTCTCGAACGGGCTGCGGGGCAGGCCTCTGGCATTGACGTCATCGCCACGCACCAAGTAGAAGACGCGTTCAAAGGGCTCGTTCGTACGATAGTCGTAGTACGTTCCGGGGCCGAATTCAGCATCCGCCGCCAGATAACGGAAGATCAGCACGCGGCGCCAATGATCCGACTTGTTCGGTGTCGAGTTGTGTGGAGTCATGACGTGATGGATTGCCGCCTGTCCTGCCTTGAGATTGTAGGTTACGGCCATCTTCTCAAGATCGTCGGGGAATTCGGTGGGATCGATGTCGGCAGAGAAGTCATCGCGCTCATCGCCACGTGGAATCTGCTTCAGAGCACCCTTCCGATGCCATCCGGGAATGATGGACATCGTTCCGCTGGCAGCGTCTACGTCGTCAAAAGGGATCCATATGCTGGCACCGAAGTTACCACTCAGATTCCACTCCCGCGCGTCCTGATGCCACGGCACGTCGCGACCGGTGCGCGGCGGCTTACACAGTAGATGAGATGACCAGAACGTGATATTCGGACCGATCTGGCGCTCGATCATATCCAGGATCTTCGGCTCGGTCGCCAGCTCGAACACCCAAGGTTCCAGCCGATGTGATGCTATGATCCACTCGGGAGCAATATCCTCATGAAGCTGCCGAACCATGCGGTCGATCTGACGGCGTCCCTCGGCGAGACCCTCCACGGTAAGAAAATGGTCAAAAAAACGATACCCATATCTGACATACTGCTGGTGTTCTTCGTCACCGTACTGGAATCGATCGTCGATCATCTGTATATGACTAGCCGTGGCCATGAAATAGCTCCTGAAGGAGTGCGTTAAGACAACGTGATATCAAAATACTCTAAGACAGCCAAAATACTCTAAGACAGCATTGTGTAGGCAGTCAAGACGATTATAGGCCGTATAGGCCATCCTGCAAGGTGCCAAACAGTCAGCCTCGGTAACGCTCATCGCGCTGGAGTGCTTCGAATTGGCCGCGACAAGCGTCCGACTTGCGCGGTTTGGTCATACGTCGCTGGAGGGTTGGTCCAGTCGCGCAGCTCCTAGGAGACCTCGGAAATCTGTGGACGTTTTGCTGAGTACTGGATGCAAGTCCATTTCTGATGTTCCGACTATCCGGGCTCGCCGAGGAGGCGTTGGGCGTTGCGGTGGGTAATCTTGGCGAATGCCTCGGGCTCAAGGTCCAGGCTCTGCAGAAAGTCCATGAGGCGGCCGTCGAAGTAGTCGCGGCCGAACAGCAGGCGGTCCTGGTAGCGTTCCAGGAACTGCTTGCCAAACGCCGGGTCGCGGGAGATGGCGGTGAGGCCGGAGCCCGCGGACAGGTCGGCGTAGAGGTTGGGACAGGTGTCCAGCAGATGCAGCACCCGCCCGCCCGGCATCACCGGCCCCGTGGGATAGGACTCCTTCGCGGCGCAGTCGTCGCCCGAGATGTGGGCCCAGAAGCCCGGCGCGTGGCCGATGAAAATGGTCTCGGGACAGGCGGTGACGGCGCGTTCGAAGCTGTCGAGCGAACCGCCGTACCACCAGGTGGGGCGCGGGTAGCGGTAGCCCGCGGCGATGGGATAGTCGAGGTGGATGGTGATGGGCAGCTTGTGCTCGCCGCAGAACCGGTACACCTCGAGGGCGTCGGGGTCGTCGAACAGCACCCGCTGCTTCAGCTCCGAGGCGACGCGGATGCCGTGGATCTCCACCGCCGCCTTGAGCCGGTCGACGGCGTCGGGGCGCTTCACGTCCGGCATGTAGCCGAGCACGAACTTCGCGGGCGCCGCCCGGCCCACCTCCAGCACGTCCGCCAGCGGTATGCCGACGGCGCCGGGCGGCAGCACGCCCTGGAAGCGCGGGTCGTAGTCGGTCGCGGGCAACTCCCAGGAGAACAACCACATCTGGTCGATGCCGTGCTGCTCCATGTTGGCCAGGATGCGGTCGGCGTCGTGGCCGTGCCAGTTGGGATGGTTGTGGGCGTCGATCAGCATCCTCGAAGTGTATGCCACGGCCGGTCGGCGGGGCACCTGGACAGCTACCCGGCGGGCACGCCACCATGCGGGCCATGGAAAGCCTTGCCCTGGGCGCCACCGGCCTGCCGGCCACGCCGGTCGGTTTCGGCGGCGCACCGTTCGCCCTGCTCGGAATCCCCGCCTCCGCCAGCGATCCGCTGCTCGGCGCGCTGCTCGACCTCGGCGTCGCCCTGGTGGACACCGCGGCGTGCTACGCCGACTCCGAGGAGGCGATCGGCCGCGCCATCGGCGCGCGCCGCGACGAGTACACGCTGGTGTCGAAGTGCGGCCACAAGGTCGGCGACGCCACCGAGGAAGAGTGGTCGGCCGAGCTGATCGCCGCCAGCATCGACCGCTCCCTGCGCCGCCTGTGCACCGACCGCATCGATGTGATGCTGCTGCACTCCTGCGCACTGGAGATCCTCCAGCGCGGCGAGGCGCTTGAGGCGCTGCGGCGCGCGCGCGCCGCGGGCAAGATCCGCTTCCTCGGCTACTCCGGCGACAACGATGCCGCCACCTACGCCGCCGAGCAGCCCGACGTGGCGGTGATCGAGACCTCCATCAGTATCGCCGACCAGCACAACATCGACGGCGTGCTGGCGGTGGCACGGCGGCGCAACCTCGGGGTGCTGGCCAAGCGGCCCATCGCCAACGCCGCCTGGAAGCAGCCGGAGCAGCAGCCCGGCTTCTACCGTAACTATTCCGGCATCTACCACGAGCGCCTCGCCAGGATGGGGCTGACGCTGGAAGAGCTGGGCTACGCCGGCGGCGGCGCACCGGAGGCAGCCTGGCCGGAGCTGGCGCTGCGCTTCACCCTGTCGCAGCCCGGGGTGCACACGGCGATCGTCGGCACCACCAACCCGGCCCACGTCGCCCCCAACATCGCCGCGGCGGAGAAGGGAACACTGCCCGCGGCGCAGGTGGAGGCGATCCGCGCCGCGTTCGCCCGCGCCGAGCAGGCCGCCTCCGAGGAGTGGCGCGCCCAGAGCTGATGCAACTGCTACTGCCGGCGGCGCCGAGGCGCTCCACACAGCGCCTGGCCCTGCTCCTGGCCGCGGCCTGGCTGGGCGCCCTCTGCACCGCGCCGCCGGCGCTTCCCGCCGAAACCGCCGTCACGGTAAGCAGCCGGCCGCTGCTCGCCGACCCGCGACCGTGCACCGGCCGCTTCGACGTGCAGCCGCTGCCCCACTACACCCGCGGGCCCGACGAGTTCATCAGCTTCTTCGAAAGCAATGGCGCGGGTGTCGCGCTGGCCGACCTGGACGATGACGGCCGCATCGACATCGTATTTGCCGGCCTGCACGGGCCCACCTCGCTGATCTGGAACGAGGGCGACCTGTTCTTCCGGCGCGCTGATCTGCCGGCGCCGCTGACGCGCGCGGTCAACGCCGTGGACGTGGACGGCGACGGCCGCCTCGACCTGGTGTTCACCCACTCCGGCGGCCTGCCCTCCTGGTGGCGCTCCGAGAGTGACGGGTCCGGCGCCCGCCCGGACTTCGTGCGCATGGAAGATGACCGGTTCCGCGCCTGGTTTCCCGCCTACGCCATGGCCTGGGCCGACCTGGACGCCGACGGCGACCTGGACCTGGTGGGCGCCTCCTACGACGCCGAGCTGGGCGCGCTCGGGGACGGCCTGGTGGTCGGGGCCGGCGTGTTCTTCTACCGCAACGACGGCAGCGGCCTGCTGGAGTTCGAGCGGCTGGGGCGGAACGTGCACGCCCTGGCGATCCACCTCAGTGACCTCGACGGCGACGGACGCCGCGACATCCTGATCGGCAACGACTTCTCGCCCCCCGACCTGGTCTACCTCAACACTCCCGGCGGCTGGACCGAGGCGGCCCCCTTCTCGCGCACGCCCGTCAACACCATGAGCTTCGCCGAGGGCGACCTCGACAACGACGGCCGCAACGAGCTGCTGGCCACCGACATGAAGCCGTACCGCCGCGACGAGGACACCGACGCCGTCTGGGGACCGCTGTGGGCCGACAGCGCCCACCTGCAACCCAAGGACGGCGTCCAGATCACCGCCAACGTGCTGCACTCGCGCCCCGCGCCGGACGGCGCCGAGCAATTCATCGACGCCGCCGAGACGGCCGGGGTGGACGCCACCGGCTGGAGCTGGTCGGCCCAGTTCGGCGACCTCGACAACGACGGCTACCTCGACCTGTACGTGGTCAACGGCATGATCGCCGCGGAGATCTTCTCCCACCTGCCGGGCGACGAGCTGGTGGAGGAGAACCAGGCGCTGCGCAACACCGGCGACGGCCGCTTCGTGCCGGCGCCGGAGTGGGGCCTGAACGCCACCCAGAGCGGACGCGGCATGAGCCTCGGCGACCTCGACAACGACGGCGACCTGGACGTGGTGGTCAACAACCTGGCGGCGCCGTCGCTGCTGTTCGAGAATCGCCTGTGCGGCGGCGGCGCCCTGGAGGTGGAGCTGCGCCATGAAGGCGTGGCCAACAGCCGCGCCGTGGGCGCGGTGCTGCGCCTGCACACCGCCGGCGGCACCCTGCTGCGCGAGATGCGCGCCAGCAGCGGCTACCTGTCGAGCGACCCGGCGCGGGTCCACTTCGGCCTCGGCGCCGCGGCTGCCGGCGACCTGGATCACCTGGAGGTGGTGTGGCCGGACGGCGCGCTGTCGCGGGTCTCGGTCCCGGAGGTGGGAGTGCTGCTGCGCGTCACCCGCCCGGCGGCCGGCTCCGGCTGAGCGCCGTCCGCTCCGGCGCCGCGGCGGTCAGCGCCAGTGGTAGTCGGCGCGATCGGCGGCGCGCGTCTGCTGCCAGAATTCCAGCACGCTGAACGGCCAGTTCTGGGTTACCCGCCCGCGCCCGTTCTTGTACCAGCTGCGCACCTGCGGCGATCCCCAGGCGGCGCGCGCGTTGCCCGCGTCGATCCGGCGGTTGTAGGCGTTGTGCACCTCCTGCCGGCACTCCATGCTGCGCCGCCCGGACTCCAGCAGCAACCTGAGGCAGTCCATGATGTAGTGGATCTCGCACTCCGAGAACACGATGATGC
>JAKZWC010000405.1:0-2935 GCA_047515735.1 Spirochaetales bacterium
GCTGTGGGAGCGGCTCGGCCAGCCCTACAGCATCCACCGGCAGCGGTGGCCGGAGGCGGACGTGGCGCTGGCCGCCGACGAACTGGTCACGCTGGTGGTTCAGGTCAACGGCAAGGTGCGCGGCAAGGTGGAGGTGCCGGCCGGCATCGAGCAGCCGGAGGCCGAGGCCCTGGCCCGCGCGGTGCCGAACGTGGCCCGCGCCCTCGGCGAGCGCCCGCCGCGGCGCGTGATCGCGGTGGCCGGCAAGCTGATCAACTTCGTGCTCTGAGGGCCGGGATGCCGATGGACGATCGTCCGTACCGCTACGGCGGCGCGCGCGCGCTGGTGCGCCTCCACGAACGCCACCTGTGGGAGTTCTGGGCAACTTGGTGCGAGGCACGCAACGCCCAGGTGCAACTTCCCGCGACCGAGGATCCGAACTATGCCTCGCTGGAGGTGCTGCTGCATCACGTGTTGCAATGCGCGCGCGGCTACCTGCAATGGATGTGCACGCAGCTCGAGTTGCCCGATCCCGGCATCGATCGGGCGCCGCCGGCGGAACGGGCGCCTGATGAGGCGGCCGGCTACCTGAGCCACCTGCTGGCGCGCTGGCGTACGCCGCTGCGCGACGTGCCGCGGGAGGCGTTTCGCAAGCCGGTTCAGCAAGCGCTCACCGCCACCAACGTCGAGGCGATGCTCGAGCACGCCGTAATGCACCCGATCCGGCACAGCTTCCAGCTTCGCAACCTGTTGGCGGAGCAACCGGCGCTCCAGCGGTAGACGGGACACGATGGCGCCACGAGCCGGCAGAGACAAACGGCTCTATCTCATCGACGGTATGCCCCTGGTGTACCGCGCCTACTTCGTGTTCCTGAACCGTCCCCTGATCACCGCCAACGGCTTCAACTCGTCGCCGGTGTACGGCTACACCACCTCCCTGCTGCAGATCCTCAACGACGAGCAGCCCACCCACCTGGCGGTGGTGTTCGACACCCCCGGTCCCACTTGGCGCGACCGCGAGTACGCCGACTACAAGGGCACGCGCGCGAAGGCGCCGGAGGACATCAGCGCCTCGCTGCCGCACGTGCGCCGCGTCACCGAGGCGATGGGCCTGTCGGTGATCGCCCACGACGGAGTGGAGGCGGACGACGTGATCGGCACGCTGGCGACGCGCGCGGAGGCGGCCGGCTTCGACACCTACATGGTGACGCTGGACAAGGACTTCGCGCAGCTCGTCAGCGACCACGTGTTCCTCTATCGCGTGCCGCGTATGGCCGGCGATCCGCCGCAGGTCTACGACGTGGCCGCGGTGCGCGAGCGTTTCGGGGTGGAGCGGCCGGAGCAGGTGATCGACCTGATCGGGCTGGCCGGCGACAGCGTGGACAACATCCCGGGCGTTCCGGGGGTGGGAGAGAAGACCGCGCAGAAGCTGCTCGCCCAGTTCGGGTCGGTGGAGGGGCTGGTCGCCGGCACCGATCGGCTCAAGGGCAAGCAGCGCGAGAAGATCGAGACCCACGCGGAGCAGGCGCTGCTGTCGAAGCGCTTGGCCACCATCGACCGCGACCTGGACCTGGGGGTAGACCTGGACCGTCTGGCCGTGGCGGCGCTGGACCCGCAGCGCGTCATCCCGCTGTTCCAGGAGTTCGAGTTCAGCACGCTCATCGAGCGGGTGTTCGGCGACGGCGAGGCGGCAGCGGCGGCGGCGCCCACGAGCGGTGGCACCGAGGGCGCCGACCGGCTACGCACGCTGGACGACGTGGCCCACGACTACCACCTGGTGGAGGGGGCAACGGCGCGGGCCGGGCTCCTTGAGGAACTGCTGCAGCAGGAGGCGGTGAGCCTGTTCACGGTGTGCGGCGCCGGCGACCCCAAACGGGTGCCGCTGGCGGGAGTGGCGTTTCGCTGGAAGGAGGGCGCCGCGGCCTACCTGCCGCTCCCCGACGAGCGCGCGGCGGCTGCCGCCGAGTTGCGCGAGTTGGCGCGCTTTTGGGAGCACCCGGACATCACCAAGATCGGCCATGATCTGAAGCGCTGGGTGACGGCGCTGCGCTGGCACGGCATCACGCTGCGCGGGAGGTTGCTGGACACGCGCCTGGCGCACCAGCTGGTAGAGTCGGACGGCGCGCACGACCTGTCGCTGCTGGCGGAGCACTACCTGGACTACGCGCCCCTGGTCCCCGGCGAGGCGGCGGTCGCGTTGCTGAAGAGCGCCGCGTTGACCGCCGAGGAGCTCGCCGCCGCCGGCCTGCCTCCCGCCGAGCTTGCGACCTACGCCGGGGAGCGCGCCGACGTTACGGCGCAACTGCTGCAGGCCCTGCTGGATGCGATCGACCGCTACGGGGAGCGCGATCTGTGGGAGCAGATCGAGGTGCCGCTGATGCCGCTGCTGGTGGCGATGGAGCACACCGGAGTGGCGGTCCGCGTCCCCGCCCTGCGCGAGTACTCGCTGGAGCTGGAAAAGGAGATCGCCGCCCACGAGGCGGACCTGTATCGCCTGGCCGACGGTCCGTTCAACCTCAACTCGCCGAAGCAGCTCGGCGAGCTGCTGTTCGACCGCTTCAAGATTGCCGACAAGCCGAAGCGCACCCGAACCGGGCAGTACGTGACCACCGAGCAGGAGCTGACCCGGTTCGCCGACCGCCACCCCATCATCCCCGCCATGCTGGAGTACCGCGTGGTGCAGAAGCTGAAGTCCACCTACGTGGACGCGCTGCCCGACTCGGTGGTGGCGGAGACCGGACGCATCCACACCACCTTCAACCAGCTCGTGGCGGCCACCGGGCGGCTCAACTCCGAGAATCCGAACCTGCAGAACATCCCCATCCGCACCGACAAGGGGCGTGAGATCCGCCGCGCTTTCGTCGCGCCGGCGCCCGACCAGGTGCTGCTGGCCGCCGACTACTCGCAGATCGAGCTGCGCATCATGGCTGCCATCACCGAGGACCCGGGCCTGGTC
>JAKZWC010000406.1:0-3185 GCA_047515735.1 Spirochaetales bacterium
GTCGATCAGGCCGACGCGGGCGTGTTCCCGGTGGCCCAGATCGAAACCGCGGAGGCGGTGGCGGCGATCGACGAGATCGTCAGGATCGACGGCCTGGCGTCGGTAGTGCTGGGGCCGAGCGACCTCTCCGGCGCGCTCGGCCACTTGGGCGAGCTGGACCACCCGGTGGTGGAGGACGCCATGAAACGGGTCCTCGGAACCGCTCGCGATGCCGGCCTGTACGCCGGCTCGGGGCTGGATGCCGACCCGGAGCTGGCGCGCCGGCTGGCCGGCTGGGGCGCCCAGTGGCTGCAGTGCGGCGGCGACATGTCGCTGATCAAGATGGGTACCGAGGCGCTGTTCGCGGCGTTGGGGGACCTGCGGCCGTAGCTGCGTGGACCCAGAGCCCCACCCCGTCAGCTTGCGGTGCTCCGGTCCCGGAGCTAATCTCCAAGGTCCATGAGCCATCCTGTAACCGTCGCAACCGACGTTCCGCAGCTATTCGTAGACGACGCCATGGTCGCTTCCGTAGGCGGTCTGGTACGCACCCTGCACCCCGGCCGGAAGTTGCCGCACCCGGTCCTGGTGCCCGACCGGCCGTGGGAGGGCAAGCGGGTGTACATCTACGGATCGGTGCACCACGACCCGGACCGCGGGCAGTTTCGCATGTGGTACCTGTCGCGCATCGGCCGCGGCCACGAACACCGCTCGCCGGAGATGCAGGAGCGCCAGGGCGATCTGATTCTCTACGCCACCTCCGAGGACGGGGTGCACTGGGAGAAGCCCAATCTCGGCCGCCACCCGTTCGACGGCTCCACCGACAACAACATCATCGTGTTCGACAAGCACAGCCCCACCGTGATCGTCGATCCGGCAGCGCCCACCCACGAACGCTACCGGATGATGGCTTGGGAATGGCGGCAGGCGCGGCGTGGTTATTGGGTAGCCCACTCCGCCGACGGCATCGATTGGCAGGAGTATCCGGTCAATCCGGTGCTCACCGTGGATGACGAGATCCTGGAGACCGTCACCGTGGCGCGGCAGCCGCAGAGCGGCGAGTACTTCGCCTTCCACCGCCGCTGGGACCGGGACCGCTTCCACCGCCGCCTCATCGCGGTGGCCACCAGTCGCGACTTCCAGCACTGGTCTGCCCCCAGGACCATCCTGGCGCCCGATGAGCGGGACGACGAGTGGGTGCAGGACGACGCGCAGCGCAGCGAGTTCTACGGCATGGCCGGATTCTGCTACGGAGGTCAGTTCCTGGGCTTCCTGCCGGTGTTCGACGTGATGATCCATTCGACCCACGAGCGCGACAAGGAGCCGGAGCTGCGCACCGAGCAGAGCCCGTGGGAAGGCCCCATCGCGGCGCAGTTGGTGCACAGCCGGGACGGGCTGAACTGGCACCGGTTCGCCGACCGGTCGCCGATCATTCCCCGCGGGGCAAGAGGCAGCTTCGATGCCGGCTGCATCCTCTGTTCGGCGGACCGGCCCGTGGTGCACGGCGACGAGGTCTGGCACTACTACACCGGCATCAACACCATGCACGGCGGTTCCCTGCCGCCGAAGCAGTGCGTGATCGGGCGCGTCTCATGGCGCCTCGACGGCTTCGTGTCGCTCGATGCCGGCGCCTTCGAGGGATGGGTGCGGACGGTGCCGCTGGAGCCCGCCGGACGCCGCCTGGAGGTCAACGCGGACGCAGCAGCGGGCAGCCTGGCGGTCGCCGTGCTGGCGGAAGACGGCACTCCCCTGGACGGCTTCGGCGCCGCCGACTGCATGCCGCTGCGCGCCGACCGGGTGCGCCACGGCATGCGCTGGAGCGGCGGCGACCGCCTGCCCGGCGGGCGTCCGGTACGGCTGCAATTCAACCTGCGCGATGCCGACCTGTACAGCTTCCGCTTGCGAGCGTGATGCCGATCGACACCGCTAAAGCGCACAGCCTGCTGCGCGAGATGTACCGGCACCGGACCTACTACCTGGTGATCCTGCCCGCCATCGTCTGTTTCGTGGTGGTGAAGTACATCCCCATCGGCGGCATCGTGCTGGCGTTCAAGAACTACACCATCACCGGCGGCATCTGGGGCAGCGAATGGGCCGGCCTCTAGTACTTCGATCGGATGCTCGGCAGCGCCGACTTCCTGCGCGTGTTCCGCAACACCATCGTCATCAGCCTGCTCAAGATGGCGACCGTGTTCCCGGCCCCCATCGTGTTCGCGCTGATGCTCAACGAAGTGTTCAACGTGCGCCTGAAAAAGACCTTCCAGACCATCAGCTAACTGCCCCACTTCATCTCCTGGGTGGTGGCCGCCGGCCTGTTTCGTTCCTTCCTCTCGTTCGAGGGTCCGGTGAACTATCTGCTGGAGCTGTTCACCGATCAGCGCGTCGTGTTCATGAAGGACCCGTTCTTCTTCATGATGGTGGTGGTCACGTCGGGAGTCTGGAAGACCATCGGCTGGGGCTCGATCATCTATCTGGCCGCCGTCGCCGGCATCGACCCGGAGCTCTACGACGCCGCCGAAATCGATGGCGCCGGGCGCCTGCAACGCATCCAGCACATCACCCTGCCCGCCATTCTGCCGGTCATCGTGGTGCTGTTCCTGCTGCGCACCGGTGAGATATTCGACGCCGGTTTCGACCAGATATTCAACCTGTACAGTCCCATCGTCTATTCGGTGGGCGACATCCTCGACACCTACGTCTATCGCCAGGGACTGGTGAACCTGCAGTTCAGCTACACCACCGCGGTGGGGCTCAGCAAGAACGTCCTTGGCCTGATCATGCTGCTCATCATGAACTACGTGGTCAAACGGCTTGGCGCCCGCGGGACGGTGCTGTGAGGGTCCCGTGAGACGGCAGCGTACCGGCGAGGACCTGGCAATCGACACCATCGTATTGGTGGTGATGGTGCTGGTGTCGCTGTCCATCGTGTACCCGTTCTGGAAGATGCTGGTGGATTCGTTCAGCACCCCGGCGGCGGCCATCAAGATGGGCCTCAAGCTGCTTCCCGAAGAGGCCTCTCTGCAGTCGTACCGGGAAGTGTTCTCCAAGAACAGCGTGGCGATCGGCTACCTGAACACCCTGATCCGGACGATCTCCGGGACCGTCCTGACGCTCGTGGTATGCATGCTGGCCGCCTACGGGATAGCCAGGATGACGCTGCCGTTCCGCAAGACCATCACCGTGTTCATCCTGTTCACGATGTTCTTCGG
>JAKZWC010000407.1:0-4155 GCA_047515735.1 Spirochaetales bacterium
GAGAGAAGCTGTGCACCACGTCGAAGCTCGCCAGCTCGATGCGGATGGCGGTGTCCACCGGCACGTGAAGCTGGTTCACCGTGGTGATGTCGTCCTTGGCGAACACGTCGTCGCGGTCCAGCCCCAGCGGGTTGCTCTCGGCGTCCACCAGGTCCACGGAGGTGGCGCCGAACATGCCGTCGGCGCCCGGGTAGTGGATGTTCCAGGCGAACTGCTGGCCCACCACGCGGATGGTCATGGCCTCTTCCGCGGGCACCGGATTGGCTATCTGCCGGGCCCATACCGGCACCGAGAGGCCGAACAGCAGGGCAATCTCGATCACCGCCACCGCGCCTTCGACGTAGCGCGACAGGTGGCTGTGGGTGCCGTGGTAGTTGGCGCGCGGCTGCTTGCGCGCCCGGAAGCGGGCCAGGATGTAGAAGAAGAAGATCCCCCAGCCGACGAACAGCACCAGCATCAGCAGGTGCACCCAGCCGATCAGCCCGTCGACCTGGCCGGCGTGGGCGGAGGCCGCCTGCGGCATCCACATGGAACGGGCGAACTCGATCATCTTATGGTGCCTCCGTCGGCTGGCCCTGCAGCCGCCGTATACGCCGCCGCGCCGCGAGCACGAATCCGCCCACGCCGGCGAACACCAGGACCACCATCGCCAGCAGCAGCAGGATGCCGGCCTGCAGGCCCTGCATGGCCGCGGAGTCCGCGGCGCCGAAGCACACCGCGCAGGCGGCGGCGGGTTGGGGAACCAGGGCGGCCAGCAGCCACACGGCCGCCACGGCGGCCAGCGGGCGCCCTACCCTTGCAGCGCCGGCCATCTAGCGCACCTCCTTGAGGGCGGCGAGCACGCGCCGCTCCAGCAGCAGCACGCCGAGCAGCCCCAGGGCGGCGCCGGTGCCGCCGGCGATGGCGAGCACGGGATCGCGGTTGGCGAAGTGGGTGAAGCACCACACCGACAGGAACGCCAGCCCGGCGCAGGCGCAGGCAATGAACACGACGTGGATCACCTTCAGCGACATACGCGCTCCCCCCGGCCGCCCGCGGCGCGGCTAATGGGGCTCCTCCAGCCCCGGCGCCGCCACCACGGCGCGCTCGCTGGCGAAGGTGTCGAAGTAGCCGAACAAGAACAGGGCGATCATCACGATGAAGAATATCGCGGCGAAGATCAGCACCCTGAAGATCAGTGGAAACTTGTCGGAGAACAGGTGCATGAAGATGCCGGCCACCAGCGTGCCCTTGACGCTGGCGACGATCAGCGCCACGACCACGCCGGCGGCGACCGGCAGGTGCAGCCGGCTCACCGCCACCGTCACCGCGGTCAGCACCAGCAGCGAGATGAAGACGATGAAGTAAGTGCGGACCTGTTGCTGGACGTGCTCGGCGGTATGTTCTGCGCTCATGTGGTGGCTCCGCTCATAGGAGATAGCAATCTCCTCATAGGAGATACAGCACCGGGAACAGGAAGATCCACACCAGGTCGACGAAGTGCCAGTAGAGCCCCGCGACCTCGATGCGGTTGGCCATCTTCTCCGGGTTCTCGCGGTAGATGGCGGGCGCCGAGAACAGGTGGTACAGGTTGACCACCACGCCCAACAGGATGTGCAGCCCGTGGATCCCGGTCAGGGTGAAGTAGATGGCGAAGAAGGTGCTGGTGGCCGGGAAGCGGCCGTGGGCGAACTCCTCGCCGTACTCGAAGCCCTTGATCACCAGGAACGCGAGCGCCAGCAGGATGGTCAGGCCGAAGTACACCTGGAAATGGGTGAAGCGCTTCAGCTTGAGCGACGACCATGCCATCACCATGGTCAGCGACGAGCCGATCAGGATGGCGGTGTTGATGGTCGCCAGGGTGACGTTGAGGTAGTCGGCGCCGTAGGGCCAGCTCCCCGCGATGCCGCCGGCGCCGATGCGCAGCAGGATGTAGGTGGAGAAGAAGGCGCCGAAGAACAGCACCTCGGAGGCCAGGAACAGCCAGATGCCGAGCTTCGCGTTGTAGACCCCGGTAACCGGGTGGTCGTGTTGATCGTAGGGGATTTCCATGCGTCGCTACGCCCTCTTGACGAATTGCGGCGAGAAGTCGCGCTTGGACTTGGGCACGCTGTACTCGTAGGGCCCGCGATACACCTCCACCGGCCGCGCGAAGTTGCCGTGGCCCAGCGGCGGCGAGCTCGTGGCCCACTCCAGGGTGGTGCCCTGCCACGGGTTGTCGTCCACCTTCTCGCCGCGCTTGAGGCTGACGATGAAGTTGACGATGAAGAACACCTGCGCCAGCGCCAGCCCCCACGCCGAGAAGGTGATGAGCTGGTTGATCCACAGAAAATCCTGGGCGTGGGCGTAGGTGGCGCCGCCGTCGTAGAGGCGCCGCGACACGCCGGCCATGCCGAGCACGAACATCGGCATGAAGGTGCCGACCATGAACACCAGCGTGGGCCAGAAGTGCCAGCGCCCCAGGGTGTCGTTCATGCGCCGTCCGGTGACCTTGGGATACCAGTGGTAGACGCCGGCGAACAGCGCCATCAGGGTGCCGGGCGCCACCACGAAGTGGAAGTGGGCGAGCACGTAGTAGGTGTCGTGCAGGTGGATGTCCGCCACCGAAAGGCCCAGCGGCAGCCCGGTCAGCCCGCCGATCCCGAACATCGGGATGAACGCCAGCGCGAACATCATCGGCGTGGTGAAGCGGATCGATCCCCCCCACAGCGACAGGATCATCACCGTGAGGATGACGATCGACGGCACCGAGATAATCATGGTGGTGAGCTGGAAGAAAGTGCTGATGGCGGTGCCCATGCCGGTGAGGAACATGTGGTGGGCCCACACGACGAAGGACATGAAACCGAGGAACACCACCGAGTAGACCAGCGCCTTGTAGCCGTACAGCGGCTTGCGCGCGTTGTTGGCCAGGACCTCGCAGACGATGCCCATCGCCGGCAGGATCAGCACGTACACCTCGGGGTGCGCCAGGAACCAGAACAGGTGCTGCCACAGCAGGGCGTTGCCGCCGCCGCTGCCGGGGTAGGCCACGCCGCTGACCACCAGGCCGGTGGGCATGAAGAAGCACACCAGGAACGGCATGCGCATGAACTTCAGGCCCGGCGCGCGCAATTGGACGATGGTGGTGATGATGTTGATCGAGCCGAGCAGCGAGGAGTTGATCAGGAACACCATCCCCAGCAGCCACCAGGTCTGGCCCGCGGTCTCGATCACCGCCAGCGGCGGGTAGGAGGTCCAGCCCGACTTGGCGGCGCCGCCCGGCACGAAGAAGCTGATCAGCATTATCACGCCGCCGGTGAAGAAGAACCAGTAGCTGGCGGCGTTCAGCTTCGGGAAGGCCATGTCCGGCGCGCCCACCTGCAGCGGCACCAGGTAGTTGCCGAACGCGCCCACGGCCAGGGGCACCACCCCGAGGAACACCATGATGGTGCCGTGCATGGCGCCGAGCTGGTTGTAGAACTCCGGCAGCATCACCCCCTCGGGCATGCGCGTGGCGCCGAACAGGCGGCCGATCACCGGCAGCGCCTGCTCCGGAAACGCCAGTTGCCAGCGCATCAGCAGGATGAAGCCGAAGCCGAGCAGCAGGAACACCATGGCGGTGATGCCGTACTGGATGCCGATTACCTTGTGATCGACCGAGAAGATGTACTTGCGGATGAAGCTCTCCGGCGGACCGTGGCCGTGACCGTCGTCGTGGCCGCCGTGGCCGTTGGCCGCCGACGGGGGGTGCTCTACCTTGTCCATCGCGCGCCCGCCTGTTGCTTGCTGGTCACCTGTTCAGCTCCCTTTACGCTTCTCGTCCGGCTCACTCGGCGCCCGGCGGCGGAATCGGTGCAGCCGCGCGGCCGAATCAGCCGCCGCGGCCCCCTCGTTTTCCGCGCCCCGAACAACTCCATCCACCGGCCCCCGCACTCCTCGCGCGGCTTCGCGCTCAGCTCGAGGGGACCTCCATCTCGGTGTCCACCGTCGCCTTCTCGCCCGCCGCCACCGTGACGGTGACCGTCTGTGCCGGCAGCCGCTCGTGCCAGATCTCCAACTCGTAGGTGCCGGCCGGCAGGTTGCCGATGGTGAAGCTGCCGTCGCTGCCGGTGACCGCGAAGTAGGGGTGATCGAACACCGCGGCCCAGGCGTTCATCCACGGGTGCACGTCGCACTTGACCGCGAACGGGGTCG
>JAKZWC010000408.1:0-2514 GCA_047515735.1 Spirochaetales bacterium
GCGGTCAGCCAACCGCACAACAAGTACTTCCCGCGCGTGTTCTCGAACCAGCAGGACGCCGCCAGCCTGCTGCGCACCTGCATTCCGGACGCGCTCGCCGACACGCTGAAGTGGTCGACGCTCAGCCTTCTGCGGGGTCGCTTCGTGGATGACGACTGGCGGCGCAACGAGACCGACATGCTGTATTCGGTGGAGCGGGAGGGTACCGAGCCGGCGGTGCTGGTGTACGTACTGCTGGAGCATCAGTCGACGCCGGACCGGTGGCTGCGGTTGCGGCTGCTCGGCTACTGCGTACAGGTCTGGCAGCAGTGGCGGCGGCAGCATGAGAGTGAGGAGCGGTTGCCGTTGCTGGTGCCGCTGGTACTCTCGGAGGTTGTCGGATCCGCCGAGCTCCGAGAGAGGCCCGGTTGGGCGAAAAGCGGCGCTGGAAGCGACGGTTTTCGGGCGCTACCAGGGAGCGCGACGGTGGGAGTACGAGCGGGAATTTGCGGACTTGGTAACGGACGCGGCGCGGGAGTGGCGCTGGGTGCCGAGGTTCGAGCACCTGCTGATCGACCAGACGGAGAAGAGCGCGGAATCGGTGACGGGTGCGGTAGCGGCGCGGCTGTTGCAGATCGCGATGATGGCGGCGTTTCGGGAAGCGCCGGGGGAGTTGCTGGAACGGGCGACGCGGTTGATCGGGGAATTGTACCGCGACGTGGGGTTCGAGGAAGTGACGCAGCACGTGGAGTACGTGCTGGCAACGCAGCCGGAAGCACAGCGGAAGCTGTTTGCGGAGGCGTTGCGGAAGAATGTGCCGGGCCGCGGAGGAGAAGTAATGAATTACGTGGAAGAAATGATCGAACGAGGCCGCCAGGAGGGGCGCCAGGAAGGTGAGTTGAAGGGCCACCGGGCAGGCCGCCAGGAAGGTGAGTTGCAAGGGCAGGTGCGAATCCTTGAGGGGTTCGTGGCACGAGATACACCGTGGTCCCTCATCGAAGCGGCCACGGGCATCGACGAGACCACATACCGGCGCCTCAGGCAGCGTATCGACGCGCAGGACAACGGGGCAGATTCCACCGTCTGAGGCCGCTGCAGCAACCTGCACGGCCCGCCTGCACGCCGCTACCACACTGAGGGAATGCACCCGGTGCGATGAGCTGACGGCCGGCAACACCGCCGCTTGGCCGCGTCCACCGGTGACGCCCAGTCAGCGTTCGTGGCGATCGCGTACCACGCCTTCAGCGGCTGCTCGGCCCTGGGCTCTCGCTCCCAATACTCACGCAAGGTCCGGCTCGCGATGCCGGTGCCGTCGGCGCGGCACCCGCGGCACCGGCACGCACGGCGTCGCAGAACACCATCTCCCAGCCGTGGAACACTACGATCAGGCCGATGAAGCGCACCCCCGGAAACTGCCGCGCCAGCCGCTCGTCCGCCAGGTACCGCTCAAGCTGCGCCGTCGCCTCCCCGACCGCCGCCGCTACGCCGGCCTCGTCCACCGGCTCGCCGCGCTGAAAGCGCTCAGAGCGCTTCAAGTACTTGAGTTCGATCAAATAGCCACGCTGAAGGTGTGGATAGCGGGCGATCAGCGGCTCCAGGGCGATGTCCGCGTATCCTTTCCCCAGCTCCGCCTCCGATCGAAACACGTAATAATCGGCCACACTCAGATAGGCGGCCAGGAACCCTAACGCCCCGGCACGGGGCGCGAGCACCTTCTCGCCGCCGATGTAGTCGCGGATCCCGGTCTGCCGCGCGATCTCCTCGCTCAGGAACTCCAGCACCGGCCGCCACTCACCCTCGTTGGCCATCCCCAGCATCAACTGCTCAAACCGGAACAGGTTGACCGAAAACACCCCCACGTCTCGGTAGGCATCGCGCAGGTAGCCGTACATGAGCCGCTTCACGGTCTGATTGGGGATCGCCAGCGTCGGCATCACGCCCTGCATGCCGCGGATGCTCAGCAGCCCGAAGTAGTGCAGCAGCGACAGAAAGTTCTCCTCGTCGGTGAGGCGCCCCAGCGGAAAACTGGGCTGGATGCGGGTGTCGACCCGCTCCTCGGCGATGACGGTGCGCAGCAGATCGAAGTTGCCGTTGAGTTGCCGGCCAACCACCAGCAGGTGGCGCAGCTTGCCGTAGTCGATGCGCACGTTGGTGTCGATCAGTTCATCCGGCACGCCTCGGTTCGGAATCGAGTTGTCCAGATAGTACAGCACCATGTCGGTGTTGTACAGATCGGTCTCGGTTGCCTTGGCGAACCGGTAGCCGTTGTACCACTCGCCCATGATGTCCAGGGCGGTAGCGACGTCCTGGTTGAGCACGCCCGACTCTCGGTACGCGGGCGGATCAGGAAGGCGTAGCGCTCCTCCTCCAGGCGCCGCACTTCCGGCTCGGTGAAGCCGACCATCTCGTTGAAGTCCGGCTCCAGACTGATGTTGCTGCCGATGTTGAAGCCGCTGGTCACGTCGTCCATGGTGACCGGCGACACGCCGGTGATGAACAGCCGCTCCAGACCACCGCCGCTGCGGTCCGCGCCGC
>JAKZWC010000409.1:0-4431 GCA_047515735.1 Spirochaetales bacterium
GACCGTGCGCTCCGATCGGCGTTGCTGCCAGTCGGAGATATCTTCCAGATCCTCCGCCAAAAGCACGCGAAGTGCCTCGTTTACCAATTCGGACATCGACTCGCGCGTCTCGGCCGCCTTCAGCCGAAGGGCGCGATGGAGGTCGTCGTCCAGGTACAGCGTTGCCTTGCTCACGCAAGACAGCATAGCGCTTTGACAGCAAGCCGTCGATGAGTTCCGGCGTGACACAGTCAGGCGCGATGCTGCTGTTGTCGCCGCCCGGCCGCTCCAGTATCATGGTCGCCGCGTCCCGGAGGTGGAAAACATGGCTGTAGCTACCGACCGCGTCCTGCAGTATCAGCAGGATGGCGTTCTGTTCCCGATCGACCTGTTCAGCGACGACGAGATCGCCGGCTACCGGCGCGAATTCGACCGCCTGGACCAGACCGAGGGCGTCGATCGCCCGCAGGCCCGTAACCGCCAGCGGCAGTTCGATCTGGAATTCGTCTGGCGCATGGCGTCGCATCCGACCCTGATCGCCCTGATGCAGGAGTTGATGGGGCCGGACCTGCTGCTGCTCGCGACCGACTTCTTCGTCAAGTACGGCAACCCGGAGACCAAGGCGTTCGTCGCCTGGCACCAGGACGTCACCTACTGGGGACTCGAACCGCCCGACGCGCACACCGCGTGGATCGCCGTAGACGACAGCGACATCGAGAACGGTTGCATGCGCGTCATCCCCGGTTCGCACCGGCACGGCATCGCCACCCACGGCACTTCGCAACGCGCCGGCAACCAGCTCAGCATTAACCAGGAGATCCCGGACAAGCTGGTCGACAGCTCGTCCGCGCTCGACCTGGAGTTGCGTGCCGGCCAGATCTCGGTCCACGACGGACACCTCTTCCACGCCAGCCAGCCGAACCGCTCCCACCGGCGCCGCTGCGGGATGACGGTGCGCTTCGTCCGGCCCAACGTGCGCCAGGCCATCGAGAACTCGCTGGGCAGCGAGTGGCGCCCGATCCTGGTGGCGGGCGAGGATCGTTACGGCAACTTCACTCTTGCAGAGCGCCCCTTCCCCGACTGACCGCACCGCGATACACCGTCCGCAGGGTTCACACGACGAGATCAGCTACTGGGTCGCAGCAGCGACTCTTTTTACTTTGGAGATCGGTAACGAGAGTGTCGTCGGCTCAGCTACGACATAGCCGCTGATCTTGGGCGTGAGCAGGACCACGACGTGACGACGGCCGGTCTGGCCGTAGACTTCTCGCACCGTGGCGCGGACGCTCGAATTGGGCCCCCAAGGGATCTCGACTTCTTCATCGTACAACGGCTCGGTGCCTACCACTTGGTTACTCTCCTTCACCATGGTAGCGGAATCTGCAAACCGGCAGCGAGCTCGGTGGCCACCACAGTGTCCATGTCCCGCACTACTCTGTCGAGGCGCCCGAAGTCGCTTCCAAGCGAGGAGCGCTGCGGGTTCTGTGTGTCGAGCTTACGTCCGCGCTTCAGCAGAGTCTCCAAGACGGTAACCTGGCATGGATTCGCCTGGGCAAGGTATACGAAGATCGCTTCGTTGTGCAGCTCCCGGCAATACACCTGGAATTGGCCCACGAGAGTAACGAACAGGCTCCGGTTCAACTGTTCAGTTCCCCAACGACGGCCGCGGCTCCTCCCACGGGCGGCAGCGTGAATCCGTCCAGCTCATCAAGGCTCGCTGCGCAATCGCTGCTCCACACGGCCATGGCTCTGGACATCACCGTCAACCGGGTAGGCGACACATCTCAGCGGAGCGGCGCGCTGCGTCCCGAGTCGACGAACCGGTCCAGGACGGCCTTCAGTTCCTCGACCAGCCGGGGATGCTCGAAATAGAGATTGGTGGTCTCCCCCGGGTCGGTCTCCAGGTCGTAGAGCTGGCCGGGAGCGTCGGGCGCCTTCTCGGGCAGGACGTACGGCCTGAGTTCCTCCCTGGTATAGTCGTTGCCGCCCGATCCGCGGTGATCCAGGTACTTCCACTTGCCCCGCCGGATCGACAGGTAGAGGCTGGGCCCGTCGCCAGTGCCGGTGTTGCTCAGGAAACTCTGATGCAGGGTGTGCGCGCGCACGGCCTCGCCTGCCGGGGTCTCCCCCAACATGGCCGGCAGGATATCGTAGCTGTCCTCGGCCGCGGCGGCGGGCAGATCGACCCCGGTGATCGCCGCGCAGGTCGCCATCAGGTCGCACAGGCATACCGTCTGGTCGCTGCTGCTCCCGGCTGAGATCCGGCGCGGCCAGCGCACCACGAACGGCACGCGGTGTCCTCCCTCCCACTGGTCGCGCTTCATCCCGCGCCACGGTCGCGCCCCGTCGTGATCGTGGTCCTGACGCATGTTCACGACGCTGGTGACTTCCGGTCCGTTGTCGCTGGTCACCATCACCAGCGTGTTGTCGGCCAGTCCCAACCGGTCGAGCGTGTCGAGCAGCTCGCCGACCACGTAGTCGAATTCGAAGATGAAGTCGCCGTGCGGGCCGGCGCCGGTCCTGCCCTGGAACGCCTTGCCGGGCAGCGACGGCAGGTGCACCCCCTGCGTGGAATGAAACAGGAAGAAGGGCTGGTCCGGGGATTCTGCCGCGTGCCGTTCGAGATACTGCACGCTGCGCTCCAGGAACACCATGTCCATCTCTGCGAAGTCGAAGCCCGGGGCCAGCCAGCCGATGCGGTTGTCCCTGGCGTAGGGATGGTCCGGAAAGCCGGCCCGGTCGTGCAGCCTGGTCGGCGGCACCGGGATCCGGTCGCCGTCGACAAACGCATACAGGAAGTCGGTGGTCGGGCAGCACGCCGTGCCGTAGAAGTGATCGAAGCCGCGGTGGATGGGCGCATCGGGTATCGCGCGCGCGTAGTCGATGCGCTCCACCGGCTCGAAGCCGTTCTCGTTGATCGGGCGGCCGTCCCGGTCCAGGAAGCTCAGACCGACGTGCCACTTGCCGTACAGCGCAGTGGCATAGTCCAGATCGCGCAGCATGCCGGGCAGGGTCAGGCGCGATTCTTCGATCAGGCAGGGGCCGCCGGCACCCGTGAACACGCCGGGGACGCCGGTCCTGAACTCCATGCGGCCGGTCAAAATGCTGTAGCGGCTGGGAGTGCACACGGTGGCGGGACTGTGGGCATCGGTGAAGCTCATGCCCTCGGCGGCGAGCCGATCGATGTTTTGGGTAGGCACTTTCGACTCGGCGTTGTAGCACGCGACGTCGCCGTAGCCCAGATCGTCAGCGAGGATCAGAAGGATATTGGGACGGTCCATGGGTCTCCTTTGAGGAAGTAGTGCATCCTACTTCCGGCTCGGCTGCTTGTCAGCGTCAGGCTGTCCCGTACCCGCGAGATCGGCTACAGTCGTGCGCCGGAGCGCACACCGCGCCGGGATCCTGGAGAGCCATGCCTGACCTGAGTTTGCGAGAGAACTGTCTCGGTTTCGAGTTGCACGACGGCGAGCGCCTGGTGGCGCTGTACCGGGCGCGGGAGGAGCTGGCGCGAAGCGAATCGCCCAAGCCGTGCTTCGCTCCGATCCATACCCGCTCGGGAGTGCTGGTCACTGAGTACCGGCCGGCGGACCACCTCTGGCACACCGGGCTCTACTTCGGCTGGGTGCACGCCAATGACGCCAACCTGTGGGGCGGGCCCTGGTACGACACGGAGAAGGGCAAGTACGAATACGTCGAGCACAGCCACGGCGTCCAGCGCCACGTACGGTTCGCCGGACAGAAGGTCTCCGAGGACGGCACGTCGATCGCCGAGGAACTGGAGTGGCTGGATGGCGGCGATCGGCCCATCGCCAGGGAGCGGCGGGAGTACGCTTCCGGCGCGCTGGAGGGCGGGGCGGGGTACCTGTGGACCATCGACACCCGCATCGCGCCGCTGGACGAGAAGCTGATCCTGGGCGCGTCCAGAGCGGCGCGCTACAGCGGCCTGGTGTTGCGCATGGGACCGCCCTTCTCACCTGCCCGGCACCGCAGCAGCGAAGGGCTCGTCGGCCATGAAAGCATCATGGGTCAGCGCGCGCGCTGGGTGAGCGCGGCAGGGGCCGGCGGCGGCGCCGTGGTCATGCTCGACCATCCGCACAATCCGCGCCATCCGGTGACCTGGTTCACGCGCGTGAACCTGCTCGGCGCCGGCCTGCTGATGACAGGCGATCTTGAGGTAGACCGGCAGCAGCCGTTGCGCCTGCGCTACGGTTTCGCGATCCTCGATCAGGAACCGGAGCTGGAGGAGATCGAGGCGCTGTACCGCCGGTACTGCAGCCGCTAGCTTCCGCGCACCCAAGTTACCGACCACCGCCGATGCCGCTTAGCGTCGATTCGATTTCCTTTCGCACCAGGTGGATGCGCACCCGCTTTCCGTTCCGCTACGGGATCGCGTCCATGACCGAGCTGCCGCACGTCTTCGTGCTGCTACGGGGGTCGGTCCACGGAGTGGCA
>JAKZWC010000410.1:0-6777 GCA_047515735.1 Spirochaetales bacterium
GGTATGTAGAGACCGCCAGAAGGATCGGGGAGGCTGCGCTGCGGCCCGCCGATGGAGCACCTATGAAGGCGAATGTAAAAAGGAGCCTACCGTGAAAAAAGCACTAGTGATGGCCGTGGTGGCCATGTTGACAATTGCGGCCGGAGCATGGGCCGCCGGAGAGGACGAAGCCGCCTCCGGTGAGCGCGTCCACGTAACCGGGTTCTGGTCGGACGGCGTGCCGCCTCCCAAGGGGCGCATGCTGGACTACATCAATGAACGCTTCAACATGGATTTCGAGATCGTCGTGGTCCCGATTGCCGAGTACACCGAGAAGCTGACCCTGGCGATGACCGCCGGCGAGCTGGCCGACCTGATCCAGGTGCGCGGTCCGACGGGACCGGGTGCCCGGCTGGTGCGGCAGATGATCGACGGCGAGATGGTGATCCCGCTGGACCCGATGCTGGGCGATTATCCCGATCTGAAAGCGTACCTGGAGCGACCGGAAGCGAGCCGGTTCTCGAAGTGGGACGGACAGCACTACGTGGTGCCGAAGCGTTACTTCTACCACACCACCGGCTTCTACTACCGCAAGGATCTGCTGGACAAACACAACCAGCCGATTCCGGAGACCATCGAGCAGTTCGGCGAGGTGCTGAAGGCGGTGGCGCAGGCGGAAGGGATGCCGGGATATGTGTCGCTCGGCCTCTACTTCGGCAACCACTACTTCTACGGAGCGTACACCGACGTCGGCTGGGGACTGCCCGCGTGGCGTTGGGACGGCAGCAATTACGTGGACATGTCGATCTCCGACGAATGGCGCATGGGCGTCGAGCTGCTGCGTCAGTTCTATGCTGACGGAGTGCTCGATCCCGAGTTCGTGGTGTTGAGCGACTTCACCAAGTTCCGGGAGAAATTCACCACCGGCAAGGTGGTAGCGATACCGGTGCACGTGGAGGCGAACTACTTTTACGACGAGATGGTGGGGCTGACCGAGGACACGATCGAGGGCGCCGACGTGTTCGTGACCCCGCCGCCGATGACGCCGGCGGGGCCGCACAACGCGCTCACCGGATCGCCGTACGGGACCGTCGACATGCTGATCTCGTCGCAGGCGAAGTATCCCGATCGCATCATGGCACTGTGGGACTTCCTGTTCTCCGAAGAAGGCGACCTGTTCAACTTCTACGGCATCGAAGGTGTCCACTGGAGCCGCGACGCGAGCGGCAACGTCATGCCCAACGAGGAGGAGCTGGGAAAGGACACCGGCAGTCCCTCCGATCCGATCTCCAAGTGGCGCTGGTTCTCGAACATCATGCCGGACTGGATTCCGGACTACTCGATCGAGATCGAGCGGCAGGAGGAGCTGATCGCCTGGGGGCAGCAGCATGGCGTGTCCCCCTACGTGATCGGCTTCGTGTCGCCCACGTTGCAGCGGGTGCAGGCCGATCTGCAGAAGATCCGCGACGAGTTCTACACCGGCTTCATCACCGGCGAGCGCCCCATGTCCGACTGGGACGAGTACGTCAGCGAGTACCGGCGCGCCGGCTACGACGACCTGGAGATGGAGGTGCAGGAGTACTGCGCCGACGACATGTCCGGCAAGTGCCGGCGATAGCGGCCGCAACGTTCTGATTCAACTGCGCCCGGCAGGGCGGGGCAGGGACACGGCTTGTGCCGCGCCCGCCCTGCCGGCGGCAGCCACATGAGATAGGAGCCCACCATGATGCAAGGGGAATTCGATCCGCGGCGCCGCGAGCTGGCCGCCGACCCGCACCGGCCGGCGTACCACTACCTGGCGCCGGCCAACTGGATGAACGACCCGAACGGCACGCTGTTCTGGCGCGGCCGCTACCACCTGTTCTATCAGTACAACCCCTACGGCGCGTACCACGGCGGCGACAGCGGCACCATGCACTGGGGCCACGCCGTGAGCGAGGACCTGGTGCACTGGCGTGACCTGCCGCTAGCGCTGGCCCCGGAGCCCGGTTCGCCGGACCGGGACGGCTGCTACAGCGGCGCCGCGTTCATCGACCGCGGCGGCGTTCCCACGGCCATCTACCACGGCGTGGCGCCGGGCCTGGAGGGCGGCATCTGCCTCGCCAGCAGCGACGACGAGTTGCTGGAGCGCTGGAGCAAGCATCCCGCCAATCCGGTGATTCCCAACCCGACGGCCGGCGACGAGTACCAGGTGGCCGGCGCTCCCTGCGCCTGGGTGGAGGGCGACACCTACTACGCGATCACCGGCGGCACCACGCCGCCGCGGGTGCGCCCGCCGATCACCCCCGGCGACTACCTGGGACGGGCCGACAGCCGCGACGTGGTGTACCTGTTCCGGTCGCGCGACCTGGAGCACTGGGAGTATCTGCACCCGTTCTACGAGGGCGGCCGCTTCACCGAGGGCGGCGAGGACATCGGCTGCCCCGACTTCTTCCCGCTCGGCGACCGCCACGTGCTGCTGTTCACCAGCCACCTGCGCGGCGCCCAGTACTACGTGGGCAGGTACGCCGACCAGCGCTTCGTGGCGCAACGGCACAAGCGCTTCACCTTCGCGGAGACCGAGCGGCTCGGGGTGTTCGCGGAGGGGCTCACGCTGCGCGACGAGCAGGGCCGGCGGATTCTGTTCGGGCGCGTGCACGAAGGAGTGCACGGTCACGTGCAGCGCGCCTGGGGCTGGGCCGGCGTCATCACTCTGCCGATGGTGCTGACCCTGTCGGAACAGGGCGGGGTGCAGGTGGCTCCGGTACCCGAGCTGGAGACCCTGCGGCGCGAGCATCGTGAGGTGGCGAACCTCGATATCGCGGCCGGCGCGGACCTGCCGCTGGAAGCGGTAAGCGGCGACCGGCTGGAGCTGGCGGTGAGCTTCCAGTGGCAGGACGCCGAGGAGTTCGGCCTCAAGGTGCGCTGCTCGCCGGATGGCCGGGAGCAGACTCTGATCCGGGTACGGGCGACCGACTGGGTCGGCTATCGCGATCCTCAGCAGCCGCGCCGGCGGCGGGCGGAGTTGATCGTGGACACCAGCCGTTCCAGCGTCAGCCCGGAGGTGGCCGATCGCGGGACCCAGCGCTGTCCCCTGGAGGTGGGCGACGACGGCAAGGTTGAGCTGCGCGTGTTCGTGGACCGCAGCATGGTCGAGGTGTTCGCCGGCGGGGAGCACTACCTGGTGAAGCGCGTCTACCCCGCCAGCCGCGAGGCCACGGGGGTGCAGCTCTTCGCCCGCGGCGGCGGCGCCAGGCTGCTGCGGCTCGATGCCTGGGAGATGCAGCCGATTTGGCCCCTGGAGGCGTGAAGTGAGCTACACTCACCGCGAGCGGGTGCTGGCGGCGTTCCGTCATGAGCAGCCCGATCGGGTGCCCATGGACCTGATGGGCAATGCCTCGATGCTGCTCGACGAGCCTTACCTGCTGCTGCGCGACCACCTGGGGCTGTCGCCGATACCGCCGGCGCGCTCCGGGCAGCCGGCCAGCTACTACGACGAGCGCATCCTGGAGCACTTCGACATCGACTTTCGGCGCGTGTTTCTGCCGGTGCATCCGGAAGTGGACGTGGTCCACCACGCCGACGGCTCGTTCACCGATCCGTGGAAGATCCGCTACATCCGCGAGGGGCCGTTCGTGAACTCGGTGGGGAACCCGCTCGCCGGCATCACCACACTGGCGGAGCTGCAGGAGTACCGCTGGCCGCGGCCGGAGGAGATGTTCGTCACCGGCGGGCTGCGCGATACGGCGAGACGGCTCTGCGAGGAGACCGACTATGCCGTCGTGGCCCGCAACCCGCTGACGCAGGGGTTCCTCGACCGCGCCTGCTACCTGATGGGAATGGGCGACTTCTTCGTTACCATCAGGCTGTACCCGGATCTGGCGCAGGCGATCTTCGACGGCATCCTGGAGGTATACCAGGGGGTGTACGCGATGTTCCTGGAGGAGGTGGGCCCCTACGTGCAGATGGTGGAGACCGCCGACGACCTGGGGACCTCCGGCAGCCTGATGGTGTCCCCCAAGATGTACCGCCAGCACATCAAGCCCGCGGAGGCGGCCCTGTGCGCGGCGATCCGCGAGCGCGCGCCGGACGCCTGGATCTTCCGCCACTGCGACGGCTCGGTGACGCCGCTCCTGGAGGATTTCATCGAGACCGGCACCGACATCCTCAATCCGGTGCAGACCTCGTTGCCGGGCATGGACGCCGCGGAGCTCAAGCAGCACTTCGGCGACCGCCTGATCTTCCACGGCGGCGTGGAAGGCTACGAGGGGCCGCGCGACGCCGTGGTGGAGGAGGTGCGGCGGCTGATCGACGCCTTCGCCACCGGCGGCGGCTACGTGTTCGCCTCCTGCAACCACATCATCGAGGCGCCGCCGGAGAACGTGGTGGCCATGTTCGAGACCGCGCGGGCCTACTCGGCGCGCTGACGCGGGGGCCGGCCCATGAAGGTGCTCGGCTTCGGGGCCGTCCTGTGGGACGACATCGTCGATCCCGCGGCACTCCCGACCCACTCGGTCTCCGGCGAGGCCAACATCGGCGGCGCGGTGTTCAACGTGGTGGTACACCTGCAGCGCCTTGGCTATGCCGCCTACATGCTGAGCGCCATCGGCCGCGACCCGCTCGGCGCGCGCACCTGGCGCGAGCTCGACCGGCTTGGCATCCGGCGCGACTTCATCGGCAGCGTCGCCGCACCCACCTGCTTGATCGAGGTGACTTTCGACAGCGCCGGCCAGCCTCACTACAGCAGTCCCGACGTGGTGTCGTGGGATCAGATCGAGGCGCCGGCCAACCTGGTTGCCGAGGTCGACGCCCAGGCCTTCGACGTGCTGGTCTTCGGCACCCTGGAACAGCGCAGCCCCACCTCCCGGGCGACCTTGCGCAGCGTGCTGGAGGGCGCCCGCTGCGGGCAGGTGTTCCTGGACCTGACGCTGCGGGGCGACTTCTACGACCGCGATCTGCTCGACTATTCCATGCGCCGCGCCGACATCATCAAGATGAACGACGACGAGGCGCGGGTGGTGAACGAGCTGTTCGGCTTCGGCCGGCAGGACCCCCGGCAACTGCTTCCGGTCATCGCCCGCGAGTTCGACAGCGAGCTGGTGTGCATCACCCTGGGGGCGGACGGCACGCTCGCGGGCGGCAGTTCGCAGTTGCTCCACGCCCCGGGTTACCGCGTCGCGGTCGTGGACACGGTCGGTTGCGGCGATGCCTTCAGCGCCGGCCTGCTCTACCGCCTCGGCGCCGGCGCCTCGCTCGCCGAGGCCTGCGACTTCGGCAACCGGATGGGAGCGTTGATCTCGGCGAAGCGCAGCTCGATCCCGGATTACGATCTGGCCGAGCTCGACCGGCTCCGCCACTGAAGACGCCGCCGGCGAACGCACCAATAGAATCCCATCCGTCGATAAATGGCATTCGTGATACGGTAACGCTGTCAATGGCGATGTGGGTCGCGCTTGCCCTGGTGTCGGCGCTGCTGTTCGGGGCGTCGACGCCGCTGAGCAAGCTCTTGCTGGAGCAGGTGAGTCCGTTTCAGTTGGCGGGACTGCTCTACCTGGGTGCGGCGCTGGGCGTAAGTCCGTTCGCGGTCGGCAAGCGGGTGGTGCGTCGGGTCGCGCGCCGGGACCGCGCCAACCAGTTGCGGCTGGTCGGAGCCGTGGTGCTGGGCGGCATGGCGGGCCCGGTGCTGTTGCTGCTGGGACTGCGCCTGGCCGCGGCTGCCTCGGTGTCGTTGTGGCTCAACCTGGAACTGGTCGCCACGGCGGTCCTGGGCGTGGTCCTGTTCCGCGATCAGTTGACCGGCCGCGCCTGGGTGGGAGCGGGGCTCGTAGTGGCCGCGGCGCTGCTGCTGTCATGGGAGGAGCAGTCCGCCGGGGTCCTGCCTGGGCTGCTGGTAGCGCTGGCCTGCCTCTGCTGGGGCTTCGACAACCACTTCACTTCCCTGATCGACGGGCTGACGCCGCAGGAGACCACGCTGTGGAAGGGACTGGTCGCCGGTGCGACCAACCTCGCCATCGGGCTGGGAGTCTCCACCTGGAGCGCGACCGCGGGCACCGCGGCGGCCGCGCTGGGACTTGGCGCGCTCGCCTACGGCGCGAGCATCGTGCTCTACATCGCCGCAGCCCAGAACATCGGCGCCACCCGGGGGCAGCTCATGTTCTCGGCCGCGCCCTTCTTCGGTGTGCTGCTCTCCGTGCTGGTGCTCGGCGAGCCGTTCGGCGCGATCCAGATCGCGGCTACGGTGGTCCTGGTGCTGGGCCTGCTGGTGCTGACACGCGAAGGCCACGCGCACCGCCACCGCCATTCGGCCCAGGAGCACGAGCACTGGCACCGCCACAACGACGACCACCACCTGCATCAGCATCCGGGGCTGCCGGCATGGGTCGGCCACGCGCACCCGCACCGCCACGAGGCGGTGGAACACGAGCACCCCCACGTCCCCGACGTCCACCACCGCCACAAGCACGGCGGCGCGTAGCACAGGTCGCCGCGCTCAGGCGGTTACCGCAGCCCGCAAACCCAGTTGGTCGGGATCGGTTCGGCGTCTCCGGCGTAGCTGATGCCGAGCGGTCGCAGCAGCGCGGCGACCTCCGGAATAGCGTCGGCGGACAGACGGCAGCCGTCCACGGACGCCACCGTGGCCCGGGTCCGTTCCGGGAGCTCCGGGAACGCCGGATAGTACCACATGGTGAGGCAGGTGCGGCGCGCGGCGCTGCTGTTGGCGTGGGCAGCGTGAAACAGGGAGCCGTACCCGACCACGAAGTCGCCGGCGCGCAGTGGGACATCGATCTCGTCCTCGTAGTGCGCGAATGCCGGGTTGTG
>JAKZWC010000411.1:0-2546 GCA_047515735.1 Spirochaetales bacterium
CTTCGAGGGCGCGGTGCGGCAGCGCATTGCCAATCTCGTCGACATCCTGCCGACGCTGCTCGAGCTGGCGGACATTGCGACGCCGGACAGCCTGGAGGGGCAGTCGCTGGTGCCGACCATGGCCGGCGCCGACGCGTTGCAGGGCACCGCGATCTCCGACTTCTATGAGTTCGGCGTACCTGAGCGAATGATCCGTACACCGGAATGGAAGTACGTCTACTCCCACGGAGATGGCGACCAGCTCTACGATATGGTGAATGACCCGGCCGAGACCCGAAACCTGGCAGCTCAGGAGTCGGCGGCGGCGGTTCGCAACACCCTGCGCGATCAGCTACTGAAATCGTGGGACGGTGTGCCCGACACTTGGCAGCCAAGGAGCTCCTGATGCCCATTGCCTCACCCAAGCTTCCGATTCCTGAGCGGCTCGTGGTCCTCACCTTCGACGACGGCTCGATCTCCAACGCGGTCTTCGTGGCGCCCCTGCTCAAGCGGCTCGGGTTTGGCGCCACCTTTTTCATCACGGATGATCCGCGCTACCGGGGCGAGCACTACCTGAGCTGGGAGGAGGCCAGGCGGCTCAACGATCAGGGCTTCGAGATAGGCAATCACTGCGGGCGCCATAGCAGTGTCACCAGGCAAACGCGGGCGGCCTTCGCCGAGAATGTCGAGCAGCTCGAAGGCCGCTGCAGGGAGTACGGCATCGCCGCTCCGGTCACCTTCTGCTATCCCGGTTACGAGAACAGCCTCGATGCCGTACGGGTGCTCGAAGAGAAGGGGTACCGGTTCGCCCGCAGGGGCGTCGCTCCCGAGTATCCGACGACCGACAACGGCGACCGCGGGCCGGCCTATGTGCCGGCGGAAGACCACCCGCTGCTGATTCCCACGACCGGCGCGTCCGGGCCGAACTGGGGGATGGAGGACCTGGCGTGGGCGGTGGAGCAGGCCACGGACGGGAACATCGCCGTGCTCACCTTCCACGGCGTTCCCGATACCGAACATCCCTGGGTCAACACCGATCCCGACCGGTTCGCCGGCTACATGGAATACCTGAGGGACACGCGCTGTACCGTCATCGCCCTGCGAGATCTGGAGCAGTTCGTGGATCCGTCCCGGCGGTCCGCCGATCCCTACGCGCCCATCGAGCGCCGGCTGCAGCTCCTCCCCGTCGACCTGCGTTGCGAGCATGTGACGAATCCCATCGGCGTGCAGCGCACGGCACCGCGCCTGAGCTGGACCCTCCGGTCGAGCAAGCGGGGGATGCGGCAGCGCGCCTATCGGGTGCTGGTGTCCGACAGCAGCGCGGTACTCGCGGGCGACCGGGGCAACCTCTGGGACAGCGGCAAAGTCGAGTCGGCCAAATCCGTGAACATTTCCTATGCGGGCCGCGTGTTGCGCAGTCGGGATGCCTGCTGGTGGAAGGTCCAGGTGTGGGATCGCGAGGGTGACAGCGCCGGCTTCAGCGAACCGGCCAGATTCGAAATGGGTCTTCTCGAGCAAACCGACTGGTGCGCGCGCTGGATCGGAATGGAGGCGGTAAGGAACACGTGGATACCCGGCGTGGTGGATGAAAAAACGCCATCGCCACTGCTCAGGAAGGAGTTCACCCTGACCGGCGAGGTGGCACAGGCGCGTGCCTACTTTTCCGGCATCGGCTGGAGCGAGCTGCACCTCAATGGAGTCAAAGCGGGTGACAGCGTGCTGGACCCGGCGCCTACGGATTACCACAAGAGCATCCTGTACGTTGCCCACGATGTAACCGGCCAGGTGCAGCGCGGCCGCAACGCAGTGGGCATCATGCTCGGCAACGGCTGGTTCTGCGAGCCGGGCTGGCGACACCCGTACGGCGATGCTCCGCGGGCGATCCTGATCATCCACGTGACGTACGTCGATGGCGGCTCGGCCACTATCGGCACCGATGCCTCGTGGAAAGCGGTGGCGGGTCCGATCCTCCGCAACGATTTCTTCCACGGCGAGGTGTACGACGCCCGGCGCGAACAGGACGGCTGGGCGACAGCAGGATACGACGACTCCGCTTGGGACCAGGCGTTGGTCAGGCCACGCGGACGCGGCTTGCTCAAGCCGCAAATCATGCCACCGATCAGAGTCAATCAAACGCTCAAGCCACGGCGGCTGCACAATCCGCAGCCCGGTGTGTTTGTATATGAGTTCGGCCAGCTTTTCGGCGGCTGGGTGCGGCTGCGCGCACGAGGAACTGCCGGCACCGAGATCACCATCAAATACTCGGCGCGCATCGATCCTGATTCGGGGTTGGTCGACGAGCGCCGGCACCGGCACGGAGCGGTGGCGGATCGGTATCTCATGAACGGCGCCGAGGCGGGCGAGGAGTACGAACCGAGGTTCACCTTCCACCCCGTGCGGTACGTACAGTTGGAAGGCTACCCGGGGACGCCGACCCTCGAAGATGTCGCTGGCAGGGTGGTATTCTCGGACGTGGACCTGTCCGGTGGATTCGCCTGCTCGAATCCCGTGCTGAACCAGATCCACCAGGCGGTGCGGTGGACGTTTACCAATGGTCTGTACGGAAT
>JAKZWC010000412.1:0-5485 GCA_047515735.1 Spirochaetales bacterium
GCCATGGTCGGAGGTGTACAGGATGATGGTGTTGTCGGCGACTCCCAGCCGCTGCAACTCGTCGACGAAGCGGCCCACCATGCGGTCGACGCCGCTGATCATGCGCCAATAGCCCTTCGCGGTACGCTGGAAGTTGTGCTCCGTGTCCCACCGGGTGTGCCAGCGTTTCCGGCTCTCGTTCTCCCGCAGGAACGGCGGCAGTGCCTTGAAAAAAGCGGGATCGGAAGTGGCGGGCCGCGGGATCACCTCGTCTTCGTAGAGGCGGCTCTCCGCGTCCGGCGGATAGTAGTGCTGCGGGTCGCCGTCGCGTGCGTGCGGCGCGTTGAAACTCACCGACAGGCAGAACGGGCGATCGCCGGGACAGCCGCGCAGGAACTCCACCACGCGGTCGCCGATGATCTCCGTGAGATGCCGGTGCGAGGCATCCTTCTGCGGGATCCAGTAGCCCTCGCGGGTGGAGTTCTGGTGGTAGTGGTGGAACACGTCGAACATCCGGGCCAGGGTCGAGATGTCCCCCGCCACCGCCAGTTGTCCCTCGGTGTCGATGCCGAGCTTGCCGATCATCCCGGTGTGGTAGCCGGCGTCGCGCAGCAGCCTGGGGTAGCTGATGTCGGTGAACTCGGTGCGCAGCGGCGGCTCGTCGAAGGTGAACCCGTGACGCCGCCGGTACAGCCCGGTGAGGATGCTGGCGCGGCTGGCGGCGCAGATCGGCGTGGTGGCAAAGGCGTTCGGGAAGTAGGTCCCCCGGGCCGCCAGCCGGTCCACGTTGGGAGTCTGAATGATGGGATTCCCGGAACAGCCCAGCGCATCCCAGCGCTGGTTGTCGGTCTGGAGAAAAAGTATGTTCGGCGGCCTGCTGCTCACCGGCAGTCCCCCTGAACTGCTGAAATACGTTCCGCCGAAACCGCGGCGGTCACCCCGGCGACGGTCAGGTACCGGGAATCCGGCACCTGACCGATCCGGCCTTGAGACACAGGTAAGACTCGCCGGAGCCCTAGCCCTCGCTTCTGAAGAACATCTGCTCCACGCTGTAGTTCACCCCGACTGAGTGACCATCGGTGGGAACGTTGCCGAGCCGTGCCGACACCAACTGCGTCTTGAGGATCTTCTCCAAGGTTACAAAGTAGTAGACGTTGTCGTAGAGCCGCTGGTAGATCTCATCGAGCGCCGCCAGCGCGTCCGGTGACTCGGGAATCGCCGTGCCCAGCTCCTCGGACAACTCGAACAGCCGCTTGACGTCAGGCGGCGGCTCCTCGCCGGCCGCACCGTTGGAGTTGTACCACGCGAACCACAGGGGTGCCCAGGTTCCGCCCCGGGGCAGGTAGTCATGGTGGAATCCGTTGGCCGTCTTCCAGATGTTGGTGTGCAGCGCCTCGATCGTCATCATCAACTCGTTGGCCCTGCCCCGCTGCCCCTGCAGCGTCGTGGCAATGGTCTGCGCCGTTACCTCGATTCCCAGCGCTCTCCAGTATTCCACCACCAGCTCGATGGTAGGCACGAAGTCGGGATGCCGCGACGAGTTCTCGATACTGATGACCAGCCGCTTGCCGTCCGGGCGCAGGCGCCAACCCTCGGCAGCGCGCTTCAGCCCCATCTCGTCGAGCAGCGCGTTAGCCTGATCGGGATCGTATTCGCTCGGCACCACCTCCGGGAGCTGCGCGAAACCGTAGCTTACCGCCTCCTTGAGCTCCTCGCGGTTGATTGCCATGTTCAAGGCGCGCCGAAAGCGGATGTCGGCGAGCAGCTCGCGCCATACCGGATCCGCAAAGGTATGGTTCGGCAGCACCACGTTGGTGCTCACCCACTTGTACATCATGGTGCGGAACCCGCTCTTCTGCTCGTTCTCCTTGTACAGCGGAAGGTTGACCAGCGAGCCGCCTTCCCGGAAGTAGTCGACCTCTCCGGCAATCACCTTGAAGTTGGACATCTCCGTGTCGGCCGTCTTGGCATCCCGCAGCCGATCGATGTAAGGCAGTTGGTTGCCTGCTTCATCCACCTTGAAGTAGTACGGGTTGCGCTCGTACAGCACCAGCTCGGGAGAGGTATCGGTCATTACCCACGGCGCCAGACTGGGGATACCGAGCCCCTTCGGTCTGAACAAGTCGGTCCTGTTGAAATCCTTCGATCGGAACAGGTTCCACCACGCGCCCTCCTCGAACCCGGCTTCCTTGATCATCGGTTCGAGATCTTTCAGAGATGTGTACTTGGCGTGGTACTGCTCCAGGTAGTGCTTCGGCTTCAGGACGTAGTTGTAGCCGCGCCAGATCACGATCGCGAGCTGCGCCAGGAAGCCGCCATAGGGTTCCGAAAAGGAAATCCGGAAGCTCCACGGGTCGACCACATCGAGCATCATCGGATCGCCGTCGCGCTTGTTGCCGGCGCGCATCCAGCCGGGTACGGATGCCGTGATCTGCTCGTTCTTGAGGACATCCTCGTAGGCGAACAGCACGTCGTCCATGGTGACCGGCATCCCGTCCGACCACTTGAGGCCCTCGCGCATGCGGAACGTGAAGACCTTGTTGTCGTCGCTGACCTCGTAGCTGTGCAGAATGTTGCCGCGGATCCCCTTCACGCTGATGTCGCCGGTCGGGGCCATCACCAGGGGCTCGTTGCCCATGATGAAGACATCGGGATTCCAGCCGACACGGTCGTGAACCAGGCGCAGCGTGCCGCCGAACTGGCCGATCTCGAAGTCGAGATACTCGTCTTCGATGAGCACTCCCTGGCCGACCAGGAAGGGTTCCTCGGGGAGTCTCTCTTCAACCGGCGGCAGATCTCCCGACGCCACCAGCGTCGCCAGCATGGGCGATTCGTGATAGCGGCCGGTGGCTGCCGACTGCTCCATGGCGGCGGAGTCGTCGGATGCCTCCTGTCCGCTGGCCAGCGCGGACATGGCGCCGACGCACAACATGACCAGAGCGGAAATTACCGCGATCCTGCTCGTCATTTCAAAATACCTCCTGAGGTACCGGGGTTTGGGCGAGATGATCGTATGGCGACCGTTCCGGGCTGTCAACGCGCCACGACGCGCGGACGCGCAGGCCAGGTTCCACCCGACACGACAACGTCGCCGCGGTCGGCGTCAGTGTGATGCAGTGAGGCCGCCGCGGCGGAACGCGTCGATTCCTGCCTGGGCGGCGGCGTTCAGCAGGTAGTAGTCGGGGCCGTAACCGAGAAAGGTGAGGCCCCGGTCGCGCCAGTGCAGCACCTCCTGCGGCGTGGCGGAGCCGATGCCGAGGGCCACGTTGTTGTCGCGGCACACCTCGATGGCGCGCTCGACCAGCTTGTCCATGGCCGGTAGCGGCATCTCCAGCGGGTTGGCCCCGTGGTTCAGGTAGAGGTCCCACAGCCCCAGGTAGAAGGCGTCCACGCCGGGCACGGCGGTGATCTCCTCCAGGTTCTGCATCGCCTCGCGGGTCTCCAGCAGGAACGACACCAGGATGTTGTCGTTGGCCCGCGCCAGGTAGTCGGGGTAGTCGAGGGTGTAACGCGAGGCGCGCAGCGGTCCGAAGCCGCGAATCCCTTGCGGCGGGTAGCGCGTCGACTGCACCACCGCGTGGGCCTGCTCGGCACTGCGCAGCAGCGGCACCACGATGCCCAGGGCGCCGATGTCCAGGGAGCGCTGGATGAATACCTGGTCGGAGCTCGGCAGGCGTACCAGCGGGATGGCGTCGGTGCCGTTCATGGCCATCAGCATCTGCTGCACCTGGGCCATGTCGATGCCGTTGTGCTCGGTCTCGATGACGATGAAGTCGAAGCCGCAGTGCGCCATCTGCTCCGCGATCATCGGGCTGCCCAGCCCCAGAAAGCAGCCGATGGCCGGCCGGCCCTGCCTGAGCTTCTCTCTGACGTGATTGGTTCTCATGCCGTATCCACGGGATACGCTACGCCAAGGCCGCGCGTCTGTCACCCCGGAACCGGCAGACAGCGACCCACGACACCGGCGGCTGTTGTCACTCGGTCACGCGATGCGCTAACTTCGCGGGCGGTACCCGTCGGTGAAACTGCGTTCGATTCTGATCCTGGCCGGTGTCGCCGCCGCGCTGGGAGTCGGCTACTACTTCTCCAGCCGCCCGGAGCCGGCGCCGCGGCCGCCGCCGCGCCGGTTCGTCTGGCACGTGGACATGCTGGAGTTGGCGCGGATGACCGTCGCGCTGCCGCGGCTCGGTCTCGAGGAGACCTGGGAGAAACACGAAGACCGCCAGTGGTACTTCGCGGGTCTGGGCGGTGCGCGCGTGGACAGCGACCGTTGGGGCGGCGGCATACCGCTGCTCCTCAGCGGCCCGGCGTCCAACCGCCTGATAGCCGAGGACGCCACCGGAGAGCAGATCGAGGTGTTCGGTCTGGACCAGCCCCAGATGGCGATCGGACTCACGCTCGACAACGGCGAGACGCTCGACATCATCGTCGGAGACGCCACCCCGGACCGCCGCAACTACTACATCCAGCGCGTCGGATCCGCCGACGTCTACACCGTCGACTACACCTGGTACGATGTCCTGGAGCGGCTGGTGACCGATCCACCCTACCCGCCGGACACGGCGGAGTAGCCGCGCAGACACCGGTCGCCGCGTTGCGGGCCGGAACGGGGAACTTCGCTGCCCGCCGCCGGCAAGGTGGCGCGCGCCGCCCAGGGCGGCGGCGCGGACCCTGACAATCTCCGTCTTCGGTGTTTCGCTCACCACCGGATGCGCCACGGCGGCGGGCCCGCACCGTAATTCGATCGGCCCGCGCGCTTGACCTATCGGCCTTCCTCTGGTCTGATAGCTTCGCGTCACTGGGGTGACGGCGAGGGACACCTGTGGGCGAAGCCGATACCAACGAGAGCCGTAACGGCCGCGAGACCGTACTCGAAATCAAGGAACTGCAAACCTACTTCTATACTGACGAGGGAGTCGTCAAGGCGGTGGACGGCCTCTCCTACAGCGTGCACAAGGGGGAGTTCGTTGGGCTGGTCGGGGAGAGCGGCTGCGGCAAGAGCGTGAGCGCCATGTCGGTGCTGCGCCTGATCCCGCATCCGCCGGGCCTCATCGTCGGCGGCGAAATCCTGTTCAAGGGCGAGGACCTGATGCAGGCCACCGAGGAACGGATGCGCAACCTGCGCGGCAACCGCATCGCCATGGTGTTCCAGGAACCCACCACCTCCCTCAACCCGGTACTTACCGTCGGCCGCCAGATATCGGAGTCGATCGAGCTGCACCGCAAAATGGACAAGTCCAAGGCGCTGGACGAGAGCGTCAAGCTGCTGAGCATGGTCGGGATCGCCGATCCGGAGCGGCGCATCAAGGACTACCCGTTCCAGTTCAGCGGCGGGATGCAGCAGCGGGTCATGATCGCCATGGCCCTGAGCTGCACTCCCGAGGTGCTGATCGCCGATGAACCGACCACGTCGCTGGACGTTACCGTGCAGGCTCAGCTCCTGGAGATCATCGCCGGTCTGCGCGAGCAGCTCGACATGGCGGGTGTCATCATCACCCACAACCTG
>JAKZWC010000413.1:0-3003 GCA_047515735.1 Spirochaetales bacterium
GTCAAGCGGTCGAGATAGTAGCCGCAGTTGATCTGGGCCGGCGTGCTGCCGATCGGCGTGCCGTCGGGGTCCACCGGCCAGGGGCCGTCGCGGTGCCAGTCCTGGTCGGGGGCGCCCGGCCGGGTGACCCGCGCCGTGGCGCTGTGCAGTTGCACGCAGTTGCCGAGCAGCGCCCTGATGCGGGTAAGCACCGGGGAATGGTCGAGCAGGAAGACGAAGCGCTCGTCCGCCTCCAGGAGCTGGTGGTAGAACTGGCCCTTGGTAGGCGGGACGCGCCGACCTGAGCGATCGCGCGCCGTCAGGCGCGCCGCGGTCTCGTCCAGCGCGGCGCGCAGGGTCTCCACCTGGGCCACGGTCAGGGCATCCTCCACCACCAGATAGCCCCACTTGCGGAAGAAGCTCACCTCCTGCGCCAGCGCGGGGCTGAGGTCGGGATTGAGCTGAGTGGGAATGATGGACGGATCGAAGTCCATCTTCCCTACCGCTCTATAGTGCCGCGTGTTCGGCCCACAGCTCCTCGATGCGCGCCGCTGCCAGCGCCCCGCGGTGGGCGATCAGGCGGTAGCGCAGGCGCAGCGCGGCACCGGCCGGCAGCTCGATGGGGCCGGCGACGGTCGGGGCCGGATTGATGCCGTAGTACCCGTCCACCCGCCAGCAGGCGGGGTGGCCCGGATTTGCCGGATGGTCGCACACCGCGATGCCGGCGCTGATCGGGTCGGCACCGGTGCGGCAGCCGCCGTGCTCCAGCGGCATCTGCAGGTCGACCCAGGTGGCCGGCTGCTGCTCGGCGGCTTCGTCGCGGCGGCCGGCGGAGGTGACCACCGCGGCGCCCAGGTGGAAGTGGAACGGCATGCGCACGTAGAGCCCGCCGTAGGGATAGGGCGCGAAGGTAATCGCCGGTATCGCCTGCAGGGTCCAGTCAAGATCCAGCAGCAGGAGCCCGCCCGCCTCGCGCAGCGCCCACTCCTGGCGCTCGGCCAGCACCTGCCTGCCGTCGGCGTGCTGCCACAGCGCCTCGATGGTCCAGCGCGGTGGTGCGGTGCCGGCTACCCGCGGCGGGCCGGGGTTGATCCGGCCCAGCGCATGGCCGGGGCGCTGTCCGGGGTAGTGCCAGAAGTCGCTGCCGTCGATCCCCACGAAGCGAGTCTGGATGCCGTGCTGGTGCGGGTGGTGCCAGGGACTGTCCGAGGTCAGGCAAACCCCGTCCAGGCGCAACGGGTGAATGTACCCCCCCACCCCGGGGCGCACGTTATGCTGCAGGACTACCCCGCCCTGCTCGGCGTCGTCGACGAACAGACAGTCATTCTCGGCACGTACGTGCCAACGCGGTGAATCGGCCATGGTTGTCCGCCATGGTAGCAGTTCACGGGCGCAGCGTCCGGGCCACGCGGAAGCCGCCGAACTCGCTCGACCGGTTGCCGGCGAAGTTCCAGCTCCGGTACGCGGAGCGCAGCAGCCGGGGCTCGTAGAACCAGGCGCCGCCGCGTACCACGCGCCAGTTGCAGCGGGCGCCGCTCCGTGCGCTGCCATCGTTCGCTTCACCGTCGTAGCGTCCGTGCCAGCAATCCTCCACCCACTCCCATACGTTGCCATGCACGTCATGCAGGCCGAAGTCGTTCGCGGGAAATGATCCTACCGGCAGTGTCTGCCGGCGGTAGATCCCTGCGGCGCCGGCGCCGGCGCCGTAGGTGGATTCCCCATTGTAGTTGGCCAGTTCCGTGGAGATCGTCTGACCCGTGTGAAACGGAGTCGTGGTTCCCGCTCGCGCCACGTACTCCCATTCCGCCTCGCTCAACAGCCGATATCGCTCCCCGGTGCGACCGCTCAGCCATGCCACGTACTGCTGTGCGTCTTCCCAGCTCACGTTGATGACCGGGCGCCGGCCGCGTCCCCAATCCTGATCCGGCGGATACCAGGCACAACCGCCGGCGCGCAGGCACGCATCCCACTCCGCGAACGTCACCTCGTACACGCCCGCCGCGAACGCCTGGGGCAGCCGCACCCGATGGCGCGGCCCTTCGTCCGCCTCCCTCCCCGGTTCCGATCGCGGCGACCCCATCAGATAGCTCCCCGCGGGCACCACCACCAGCTCCGGACATACGGCGCAGTCCCGGAACCGGCTGCCCGGGCGCCGCGGCTCCTCCTCCGCGGGCAGCGGCCGGGATTCGTCGGCGTCCGCGCCCGGCGCCGGCAGCAGCTCGACGTGAGCTCCGTCGGCCACGCCGCCCGCGCCTGCGCCCGGGTCCGCCGCGGCTACCTGATCCGGGTCACAGTCGGTGGTGTTGCCGTCCAGCGTCTCGGTGGCGTAGGCCACGGTGCGCGCCGCGGACAGCCCGTCCATGGTTACCCGGAGCGTCAGCGTCGGGCTGCCCAGCTCGACCGGCGTACAGATCCCCACCACGTAGTTCCTGCGTGCCAGCCGGACAATCTGCCCGGCAATCTCCTGAAACGCCCGCGCCACTCCCTCGGCGTCGGTCGCGTGGAAGAACCGCGGCTGCGAGGCAAGCTCCCGGACCGGCTCCAGGCGCTCAGCGTCGCCGACGCCAATGGTGAACACCGCGCTCGCGGTCCGCTCCGGCAAGGCCAGGGCCTGTGTCCTCAGCTCCTCCGCGTTTCCTGCCTGATGGGCGCCGTCGGTGACCACGATCACGACCCGCTGCACCGACGGCGTTGCCACTTCCTCGCCTGTCACGGCATCGATCCCGACGCCGTAGCCTGCATACAGGTTGGTGGTACCGAGTCCGCCCGTAGCCGCCATCGCCGCCACGGCCTGCTCGACCTCCGCCGGATCGGCAGTGAAGTCGAGGGCGACCCTGACCTCCTGCGTGCGGCCTAGCGGCACCAGGGAGAGCCGATGGTTTCCCTTTATGGTTGTCAGCTCGGCGGTGTCGTCGTCCGCCGGCACCAGCAGCGCCTCCAGATAACTGTCCACCCCCTTGCGGATGTAATGCTGCAGCTCTCCCTTGAATACCGAGTCGGAAAAGTCGAGGACCAGCACCGTCA
>JAKZWC010000414.1:0-7401 GCA_047515735.1 Spirochaetales bacterium
GGATGAAGGAGTCGATCTGAGTCGAGTCGACCCGGATGCGCACCGTCTCGCCGGCGTCCAGGGGGAGCAGGTACTGGTCGACGTCGTACGGATAGTCGACGGCGCCTGTCCGCTTGGCGGGGACCTCGAGGATGACGCCGCCGTCATCGGGATCGGAGAGCGGCGTCAGCGAGACGTCACTCTCGACTCCGACCCTTGCCAGTGCTTCCGAATACTGCTCGATAAGCAGGAGAAAGGGCTCCGGACCATCCAGGGTCGCCATGATCGATTCCATGCCCGACTCGTTTTCGTCCGCCTCCGCCAGCGAAGCCCCGGAGGCATCCACGATTTCCACGGCTACATCGAAGAGGCTACGCACCGAGACGGACACTTCATCCCCCGCCTGCGCTTCGATCACGAATGCCTGCACGGACCAATAGTTGTCCAGATTGAAGAATATCGGCGCAGCTTGCGGTTCACCGTCCCAACCGCGGGCACCAAGCTGTGCGGGGTCTTCTCCTGCCAGCAGCGCAGCCACCCGCGGCAGCACGTCGGCCATCGACAGCGCCATGCCGAAGTGCCCGTAACTGACGGCAAACAGGGTCATTCCGACCACCGCACCGGCGGCCGAAGCCAGCACGCCTCCGCTCTGCCCACCGTCCAGCGCCGCATCGGTCTGCAGATAGGTAGCCTCCTGGCTGGACCAGGTACGGTAGCGGGACAGGATGCCGCGGCTGATCGTGGGCTGCGGAAACGACTCCACCTCGCCGGGATAGCCGATGGTAAACAGATCTGCGCCGATGGCGAGCCCTTCCGTGAGGTCGAACGGCGGGATCGCCGGCAGCGGGTCGGCCTCTAGCGGGCCGAGCACCGCGACGTCGGCCATCAGATCCCAGCCGATCACCGGGACCTCGAGCAGCTCGGTGCCGTGCGCAAACACGATGCGCGCGGAGCGGTGGGGATAGAGGACGTGTGCGGCGGTCAGGACGGTGTTCGATTCCAGCAGCAGCCCGCTGCCAGTTCCGCCGTCGGTCTCCACGAATACTACCGCCGGCGCAATCGATTCGTAGACCGCGGTAGCGCTGCTCTGCTGCCCGAAGGCCGTGGCCGCACCAACCAGGGCCAGAGCAGCCAGCCCAGTTGCTATCCGTCGCAGGCCGCCGATCATGACTCGACAGCATACTCCATGCCGTGTCGGCCGGTTGGTCGTGAGTCCGCCCGACCGCTCGCGGCGACGACCGGGCGGTTGTCGGCCCGAGGCTACTCCGACTGGGTGAAGGCGGCGTCGAAGGCGATCTGCGATGCGGTCAGGTCGGTGCGGCGCACGAAGGCCAGCGCCTCGGGAGCGCCCTGCTCGCGGTCCATGCCGCTGTCCTCCCACTCGATGGAGAGGGGGCCCTGGTAGCCGATGGCGTTCAGCGCCCGGAACACCCGCTCGAACGGCACCTCGCCGCGTCCCGGCGACACGAAGTCCCAGCCGCGGCGCATGTTGCCGAACTCCAGGTGGGAGGCCAGGGCGCCGTTGCGGCCGTTGTGGTTGCGCTGCGACTCCTTGACGTGGGCGTGGTAGATGCGGTCCGCGAAGTCCAGCACGAACTGCTCCGGATCCACCGCCTGCCACACCAGGTGACTGGGGTCGAAGTTGATCCCGAAGGCCGGCCGCCGGTCGACCGCCTCCAGCGTGCGCTGGGTGGTCCAGTAGTCGTAGGCGATCTCGGAGGGGTGCACCTCCAGGGCGAACTTCACCCCCTCCTGGTCGAACACGTCCAGAATCGGGTTCCAGCGGTCGGCGAAGTCCTGGTAGCCGGCGTCGATCATGCCCTCCACCGCCGGCGGAAACCCGGCCAGCGCGTACCAGATGCTGGAACCGGTGAACCCCGCCACCGTGGAGACGCCGAACTTCGCCGCCGCCCGGGCGGTGTCCTTCATCGCCTCCGCGGCGCGTCGGCGCACCCCTTCCGGATCGCCGTCGCCCCAGATCTCCGGCCCCACGATGCCCTGGTGACGGGCGTCGATGGGGGAATCGCATACGCACTGGCCCACCAGGTGGTTGCTGATGGTGTGGCACTTCAGGTCGTGGCGCTCCAGCAATTCCCGCTTGGCGGCGACGTAGCCGTCATCGGCCAGCGCCTTGTCGACCTCGAAATGGTCGCCCCAGCACGCCAGCTCCAGGCCGTCGAAACCCCAGGCCGCCGCCTTCCCGGCTAATTCCTCGAGCGGCAGATCCGCCCACTGACCGGTGAACAAGGTTACCTCTCGTGCCATTGCTATGCCTCCAGTTCGGTCCACTTGTGGGAGCTGGCGGAGCTGGCGACGCAGGCCGCGATGAAGGCCATGCCGCGTACTCCGTCATGCACCGTGGGAAAATCGAGATGCTCCGCTGCCGGCTGTTCGCCGGCCAGCCGCGCCTGCAATGCCAGCGCGTAGTTGCGATACAGATTGGCGAACGCTTCGACGAACCCCTCCGGGTGTCCGGGAGGCAGCCGGGTGTGGGCAGTGCTGGCCGCCGACAGCTCGCCGACGCCGGTGCGCCGCACCTCGCGATGCTTCGCCCCCCACTTGACGGTGAGGGTGTTGGGGTCTTCCTGATGCCACTCCAGACCGGCGTCCTCGCCGTAGATGCGGATGGCGAGCGGATTCTCCTCGCCGGTGGATATCTGACTGGCGTACAGCACGCCACGGGCACCCTGCTCCAGGCGTACCAGGACGTTGCCGTCGTCCTCCAGCTTGCGGCCGGCGACGAAGGTGATGAGGTCGGCACACAACTCGGTGATGCGCAGGCCGGTGATGTACTCCATCAAGTTCTCGGCGTGGGTACCGATGTCGCCGATGCAGGAGCTGGCGCCGGCGCGGGTCGGGTCGGTGCGCCAGCTCGCCTGCTTCTGCCCCTCCGCCTCGATCAACTGCGCCAGCCAGCCCTGGGGGTACTCCACCACGATCTTGCGCACCTTGCCGATGGCCCCGCCGCGCACCAGATGCCGCGCTTCCTTCACCATCGGGTAGCCGGTGTAGTTGTGGGTCAGGCCGAATTGCAGCCCGGTGCGCTGCACCAGCGCCTGCAGCTCCCTGGCCTCCGCCAGGTCGAAGGTCATCGGCTTGTCGCTCATGACGTGGAACCCCGCCTCCAGCGCCGCCTTGGCCACCGGGAAGTGGACGTGGTTGGGGGTGACGATGGACACGAAGTCCATGCGTTCGTCCGGAGACAGCCCGGCCTCCGCCGCCATCATCTCCTGACAGGAACCGTAGACGCGATCCGGCGGCAGATAGAGGTCGGCTCCCGACGCCCGCGACCGCTCCGGATCGCTGCTGAACGCCCCGCACACCAGCTCGATGTGGCCATCCAGGGCAGCCGCCATTCGGTGGACGGCGCCGATGAAAGCGTCTCTGCCGCCGCCCACCATTCCCATGCGAATTTTGCGACTCATGGCGGCATCCTATCACCGATGCACCGGCGCGAGCACCCGCCGGACGGCAGCGGGGGGCGGCGCCTCAAGCGCCGGCGGCCTGGCCCGCAGCCCGGCCGCCGGCGCTGCCGAACAGATCGGCGCGGCGGTTGGCCAGCAGCGCCAGCCGCTGATGCTGATGGGCGATGGCGGCCGGATCCAGCTCGGCGTGGATCACGCAGTCGGTATCCGATCGGGCGCGCGCCAGCACCTCGCCATGGGGACCCGCAATCATGCTGTTGCCGCGGCAGCGCAGTCCTTCGGCGAAGCTGACGATGTCCGCGCCGGCCACGAACATGCTGTTGTCCATGGCACGCGCGCGCAGCGCCAGCTCCCACTCCGCGGGGGGGCCCAGCCAGGCGGTCGGTACCAGCGCCAGTTCCGCCCCGCCGGCGGCGGCGCAGCGCGCCAGCTCGGGGAAGCGGGTGTCGAAGCAGATCCAGCCGCTGGCGGCGACCCCACCCACGCTGAACACCGGTACGGTGTCGCCGGCGGCAGCCCACGAGATCTCGGCACCGAACAGGTGCAGCTTGCGGTAGGTGGTCAGCAGCGTGCCGGCGCCGTCCACTACCACCAGGCTGTCGTAGAGCGTGCCGTCCGGGGCCTGTTCGGCCATGCCGAAGGCCACGGCGATACCGGCCGCGGCGGCGTCCTCCTGCACCCGCGCCACCGCAGGTCCCGGCACCGGTTCGGCCTGTTCGGGTATGCGTTCGGCGGCCAGATAGCCGCTCACGATCAGCTCCGGAAACACGATCACGGCGCACCCGGCGCCGGCAGCCTCGCCCATCTGGGAACGCATCCGGTCCAGGTTGTACGCCTTGTCGGCGGCGCGCGCCTCGAACTGACCGCACGCTACCCGCGTGGTATGCATCTGTTCACTCCTCTTCCGCTGCGGTGCTCCCGGCGGCGGCGACCGGCGAGACCGGCACGGCGCAGCGCCGCAACGCGCCGCTGGCGGACAGCATACTCCCGGCGGACCATGCGCTGCAGCGGGTACGCCGCCGGCACCGGTTCACGGGCGGTGCAGGACTCGCTTCACCGTACCGTCGCGGTTGAAGGTGTAGGTGATGCCGGCCCAGGTCACCTGCCGCATAAACAGGGAGTGCACCGCGCTCAACAGCGCGACCGCCCCGGCCAGCGGCGCCAGGGCCACCCACTGCCGGCGCGCGAAGGTGAGCGGGCCGGGCCGGGACGCCGTGATCAGCAGCGGCACGGCGAGCACCGCCAGGAGCAACACCGCGGCGCCGGCGGCCGGCAACGCGCCCGGCGCGCCCCAGCCCAGCAGAGGGGCCGCCAAAACCCCTATCGCGCCCGCTACCGCGGCTCCCGCCAGCAGTAGCGCCGCCACCGCCACGCGCCACCAGGGCGGCGTGTACAGACGCGTGTAATACACTTGGCGGCTGAACCAGTCGAACAACTCCGGCAGCCGGGCGAGCGCATCCCCGGTGGGCGACACGCACCAGGGTACGAACTCGCGCCGCGCCCCATGGCGCTGCAGCAGGGTCTGCAACGCCAGGTCGTCGGAGAGGCGGCGCCGCCAGTAGTCGGCTACCTTCAGCCGCTGCCAGTCGTTGCGCCGGATCGCCCAGGTACCCCCCCACACGACGCGCGATGTCGGCCAGGCCGCCAGCGTCGCCATGTACGCGGACAGCACGGTGTGGACCCGCGCGGCGAGGCCGCCTGCGACCGGGGCCAGCCAGCGGTAGCCGGTGGTAACGGTGACACCGTGAGACACCAGCGCCCCCACCAGGTGGCACAGCAGGTCCGGGTGCGGCTCGATGTCCGAGTCGCAGAAGGCGAACACCTCGACCTCCGGAGGGGCGGCGGCAACGGCTGCCAGCAGGTTGTGGATCTTCTGCGACCCGGAGCTGGTCAGCCCGGCCACGATGTGGCGCACGTGGGCATGCTGCGCGGCCAGCGTCGCGATCAGCGGCGTGGCGGCGTCAGTTGCGCTCTCCGTGACGAAGGAGATCAGCAGCGGGCGGTAGCGCTGCGCGGCAAACGCCGCCAGATGGCGCGCCAAGTGGTCGCCGCCGCCCTTGCAGGGCACCACCAGATGAACCGGCGGCGATGGCTGCCGGTCCGCCGGCGGCAGCCGGAAGCGGGCGCGCTGCCACCAGCTCACCAGCGGCGGCGCAAGCTGCGCCAGCCCGATGCCTGCGAGCACGACTCCTAGCACCAGCGCGCCGGCGGACATGTCGCTCAAACGGGCTCCGCGCCGGAATACCCGGCCGCCAGCCAGCGGGCCAGAGCCCGGTCGGGCCGCTTCAGGTCTTCCAGGTCAGTATAGTAGTAGTCTTTCCAGCCATGTTCCGGCAGCCCCGCGAACAGCATCAGGTTGAGAGGATAGTGTTCGCTGTCGGTGCAGCGGCGCAGGTCGTCACGGAACAGGAACGTGGGAATCCGCCGCGCGATGGCCACGCCCAACTCCACCATCACCCCTTCGTCCGGCGGCGTGCCGTTGACGATGGCGAAGATGGCGTCACAGGTGAGTACGTCATTCAGGTCGCGCTGCGCGACGCGATAGGCCCACCCGGGACGCGGAGTATCGCAGTTGTTGCGCGCGAACGGTTCCCACACCTCGGCGCCGAGCGCCTCCAGCCGCGCCACGATGGGCGGCAGCAGCAGCGCCTTTTGCTGCTTCGAGAATCCGTACGGGCTCGCCAGATAGATCCGCTTGCGTGCCATAGGTGCACGGTACCGGTGGCTGCCCGGCCCGACAACGTACCCGAACGGGCGGGCGATCCGCTACACTGCCGGCAATGACGGACCTGGACAAGCAGCGCCTGGCGCGGTTGCTGGTGGACACGGGCGCGGTGCGCTTCGGGCGGTTCACCACCAAGAGCGGACGCGCCTCCCCCTACTTCATCAATCTGGGGGCGATCCATCGCGGCGAGCAGCTCGCCGAACTGGCGGATTTTTATGCCGCCGGCATCGCCGAGCAGTTCGCCGCCGCGCCGCCGAGCTGCCTGTTCGGTCCCGCCTACAAGGCGATCCCGCTGGCGGTCGCCACCGCCATCAGCGCCTCGCGGGTGCTGGGACGCCCGCTGAGCTATTGCTTCAACCGCAAGGAAGCCAAAGCCCACGGCGAGGCGGGCACCCTGGTCGGCCGGCAGCCCGGGCCGAACGATCGCGTGTTGATCATCGATGACGTGGTGACCGACGGCGGCGCCAAGCGGGAGGCGGTGGAGCTGCTGCGTGCTCAGTCGGAGGCAGCCATCCTGGGGTTGCTGATCGCCGTCGATCGCATGGAGCGCGGCAGCGGCTCGGCCAGCGCCCTGGCCGAGCTGCAGGCGGAGTTCCGGTTCACCACCGCCGCACTGATCACCATCGAGGAAGTGGTGGAACTGGCCGCGGTGGCCACGGAGCAACGCACCGCTGTGCTGCGCCATCTCGAGCGCTACCGCGCAACGGGTTAGTCGTCAGATTTTTCGACACGACTTTTTCTACACCCGATGTAACCTTCCAACTCGACTGTTGTTGTATTTATAGACACTGAGGAATTTAAGCACGCGCGTGCATTCGCCTCAGATGTTCCGATGGTCCATCATCTGGCCCCTGGGGTTTTACCTCCTTTACCCAGGGGCCTTTTTTTACGCCCAAATCTTTTTCAGAAAGTTCTTCAGAAAATCCCCCAAGAAAACCTAAAGCTGCGATCATCGGCTGCCGATGAGGTAAGCATCGGTGTAACTTTTGTTTGCAAGCGTTGTTTGGCTTGCAAAGCTTGAGGGGACTGAGCACATCCTCAAGTTTCGCCGACTACCATCCTCTGGCCCCTGGGGTTTGACCTCCTTTACCCAGGGGCCTTTTTTTGTGCCCGCAGGCGACGCTGCCGGCGCCTGTCGGGCCGACGGGCCGAGTCTCTTGTTGTCCGCCGACCGCCGCCCCCCTATACTCCGAGCGCGATGCCCACTCACCATCCGTGCAGCGCAGCGGTAGGTACCACGCACCTGTACTACCTGCCGGTCACCACCCGGGT
>JAKZWC010000415.1:0-8128 GCA_047515735.1 Spirochaetales bacterium
ACTTCGTGCTGCCGGCCACCATCGGCAGCTACCTGGCAAGCAGCGGACGGGCGGCGGCCGGCACTGACCATGCCGCCTTCCGCGCCGCCGAGCAGCACGCCGAGGAGCATACCAAGAAGCTGCTGGCGGTAGCGGGCAATCAGCCGGTGGACCATTTCCACCGCGAACTGGGCCGCATCATGTGGGATCGCTGCGGGATGTCGCGCAACGCGGACGGGCTGCGCGAGGCGGCGGCGAAGATTCCGGAGTTGCGCGAGCGGTTCTGGCGCGAGGTCAACGTGCCGGGCCCAGGCGGCGAACTCAACCAGCCGCTGGAGCGCGCCGGGCGGGTGGCCGACTTCCTGGAGTTCGCCGAGGTGGTGATCCAGGACGCGCTGGCACGCAACGAGTCATGCGGCTCCCACTTTGGCGAGGAGCACCAGAGCGAGGACAACGAGGCGCTGCGCAACGACGCCGACTACGCCTACGTGGCGGCCTGGGAGCATCGCGGCGCGGGCGAGCCCGCCGTGCTGCACCGCGAGCGGCTGGAGTTCGACGAAGTGCACCCCACGGTGCGCAGCTACAAGTGACTGTTTACCTGGAGGCGTGGTCCGGGCATCTCACCCGGCACGACACCGCCTTAACAAGGAGGGCGCATGCGACGGTTCGGAACAAAACGCTACGGCGCTGTCGCGTATCCGTTACGGGTGGGCAATCGCACGGTCGGGTACTTGCAGTTGTGCTGTTCCCCCTGCTGACTGCCACACTTGGAGCCCACGAACGGCAACTCCCAACTGATGCTGGGTATGAAAGGGTTGGGATAGAGATCATGCTCCGCTACCTGCTGCAGAGTAGCGATACTGGTGTAGTGCGGCAGTTGTTTGCCGATCACCTTCCTTTGTCACTGGGCGAGCTTGCTGCGATCAATGACGTGTTCACACGCCACCTCAGCGAAGACGTATCGAACCGATTGTGTGACTTGTTTGGTGACGTGTCCGAGTCCGCTTTTGAGATGTTGGTGGTACTGCACGAACAAGGGTTATTGCATCGGGCCGACGAAGCAGAACAAGCCGGCGATATGCTCGCGAATCTACTCGCACTGGCGTTGTTGTGCCAACAGTTACCTGATGGAGGGAACATCGAAAAGCCCGGACCAAGTTCTGGCACCGGCCTCGGCGCCCAGGCGCGGATGGTCGCATCGGTGGCCGACCCTCACACTGCTTCGATTAGCGGTACGGTCACCTATGCCGGGTACGTGCCTGAGATGGCTTTACTGGATATGTCCGCGGACCCGGTGTGCGCGGAGTTAAATCGAGAAAATCCAGGGCGTCGCGAAGTCCTGGTGCTCGGCGACGAGAGGAGGATCGCCAACGTGCTGGTGCAGATCAAGGGCGGGCTGCCGCGCGGGCTGCCGCGCAGGATGGATGAGCCACCCGACATGGTCGTGGAGTTCGACCAGAGCGGTTGCCGGTTTGCCCCGCACGTGTTCGCCCTGCGAGTTGGCCAGACTCTGAGAATCCTCAATCCCGATGGCACTCTCCACAACGTGCACGCCTACGCCAAAGTCAATCCGGAGTTCAACGAGGCGATGCCTAAGTTTCGTACCGAACTGGAGAAGGTGTTTCTCCGGGCAGAACCGACACCATTCGCTGTGACGTGCGACGTCCATCCGTGGATGCGAGCCTGGGTGGCCGTACTCGATCACCCTTACTATGGCGTGACTGGAAGTGACGGTAGTTTCAGGATCAGCAATCTTCCTGCTGGCACCTACGAGTTGGAGATCTGGCACGAGCGACTTCCGACGCAGACCCATGTCGTTAGCGTGGGAGCAGGTGAAAACATTCACCTAGACGCCGAGATGAGGGTTCCTTCAAGCTGAGTTGGAACGCCATGGAAGGTAGAGAACGATGAGACTGCAACTGACCATCTGGCGCCAATCCGGGCCCGCGGATCGCGGCCGCTTCGTGAGCTACGAGATGGACGAGGCGGTGCCCGACATGTCGTTCCTGGAGCTGCTCGACGTGCTCAACGAGCGGTTGGAGCGGGCCGGCAAGGAGCCGGTGGCGTTCGAGCACGACTGCCGCGAGGGGATCTGCGGGAGCTGCGGCTTCCTGATCAACGACCGCGCGCACGGGCCGCTGCGCGGGGTGACCGTGTGCCAGCTCCACCTGCGCCACTTCGAGGACGGCGAGCGCATCGTGCTGGAACCGTGGCGGGCACGCGCCTTTCCCGTTATAAAGGACTTGGTGGTGGACCGCTCGGCCTTCGACCGCGTGATGCAGTCGCGCGGCTTCATCTCGGTCAACTGAGATGGCTGGGGAGCATCGTGGGCTACGGCGCTGTCGCGCAGCTGTGTCCGGCGTGCCGTCAGGTCTATGGATCCTTGCGGTCGTACTACTGCCGTTGGTGACTCCGGCACTTGCGGCTCGCGAACGGCAACCCATGACGGATGCCGAGTATGCTGCTTCCATCAGCGGCACGGTCACCTACGCGGGACCCGTGCCTGAGATGGCTTTGCTGGACCTGTCCACGGACCCGGTGTGCGTCGAGCTGAACCGAGATAATCCAAAGCGCCGTGAAGTCCTGGTGCTCGGTGCGGTGCGGCGGATCGCCAACGTGCTGGTGCAGATCAAGGGCGGCCTGCCGCGTACGGTGGAAGAGCCACCCGGCACGGTCGTGGAGCTCGACCAGAGCGGTTGCCGGTTTTCCCCGCATGTGTTGGCCCTGCGAGTCGGCCAGACGCTGAGAGTCTTCAATCCCGACGGCACCCTCCACACCGTGCACGCCTATTCCAGAGTCAATACGGGTTTCAATGATGCGATGCCCAAGTTCCGCACCGAGCTCGAGAAGGTGTTCGACAGGGCGGAGCCGACGCCGTTCGTCGTGAAGTGCGAAGTCCACCCGTGGATGAACGCTTGGGTAGCGGTGTTCGATCACCCGTTCTACTTCGTCACCGGGCGTGACGGAAGCTTCAGGATCGGCAACCTGCCCGCCGGCACCTACGAGTTGGAGATCTGGCACGAGCGGCTGCCCGCACAGACTCACACGGTCACGGTGGGGGTTGGTGAAAGTGTTCGCGTGGACGCCGTGATGAGGGTTCCAAGGTAGAGAACGATGAAACTGCACCTGGAGATCTGGCGCCAGGCGGGGCCGCGGGATGGCGGCCGCTTCGTGAGCTACGAGATGGACGAGGCCGTGCCCGACATGTCCTTCCTGGAACTGCTCGACGTGCTCAACGAGCGGCTGGAGCGCGTCGGCGAGGAGCCGGTGGCGTTCGAGCACGACTGCCGCGAGGGGATCTGCGGGAGCTGCGGCTGCCTGATCAACGGCCGTGCCCATGGGCCGTTGCGCGGGGTGACCGTGTGCCAGCTCCACCTGCGCCACTTCGAGGACGGCGAGCGCATCGTGCTGGAGCCGTGGCGCGCGCGCGCCTTTCCGGTGCTCAAGGACCTGGTGGTGGATCGCTCCGCCTTCGACCGCGTAATTGCCGCCGGCGGCTTCATCTCGGTCAACACCGGCAGCGCGCCGGAGGCCAACTCGCTGCCGGTGTCGCGCGCCGCCGCCGACCAGGCGATGGACGCCGCCGCCTGCATCGGCTGCGGCGCCTGCGTCGCCTCCTGCAAGAACGCCGCGGCGATGCTGTTCGCCGGCGCCAAGGTGACGCAGCTCGCCCTGCTGCCGCAGGGTGCCCCGGAGCGCCGCCGCCGCGCCGCCGCCATGGTCGCGGCGATGGACGCCGAGGGCTTCGGCAACTGCACCAACGAGCGCGAGTGCGAGGGCGACTGCCCCAAGGAGATCTCCTTCGCCAACATCGCCCGCCTCAACCGCGAGTTCCTCGCCGCCAAGCTCACCCGCTGACCCGGACGGCGGGACAGCTCGGCGGTCATCGTCCAGATGTACTGGAGGGAACACGGCCCGCCGCACTTTCATGCGATATACGGCGAGCATGAAGCGGTCATCGACATTCGGGAGCTGCGCGTAGCGCGCGGGAGGCTTCCACGTCGCGCGCTGGCAATGGTCATCGAGTGGGCTCTTGACCACCGAGACGAATTGATGGCGGACTGGAATCTGTGCAGCCAGCTGAAGCCCCCAGAGCCGATTCCACCGTTGGAGTAGTTCCAGGTCCACGACCGTTGGTGCCGTGGCGCTTGCTGCGCGCGCAGCCACTTCCCGAGATGCGCCTGCGGGTGATGTTCGTCGACGGTACCGAGGGAGTGGTGGACATGCAGTGTTTTCTTACCAGCAGCACGGTGCTCGGTACGATCTTCGAGCCGTTGCGCGCGCCGCAGGAGTTCGGACGGGTGCGCATCGAACTCGGCACGTTGGTGTGGCCGAACGGTGCGGATCTGGCTCCCGACGCGATTTACGACGCCATTCGCGAAACGGGCCGTTGGGTAGCTTGACCCGCCCGTCGCGCCCCGCTGAGCACGCGATAGAGGCACCCCGGACGGCATCGGCCGCGGCGCCGGCGAGTTGAACGCGGCGCAGGGCGCGTGTGCCGCAGATCGACCTGGACGAAACTCCCCTTCAGTTATGGTGCCGCGAACTGCTAGCGGATACTGAACGGAAATACTTGGGGAAGCGGGCGAGAGGAGGCGACCGCCTTAGGGCAGGAGCTTGATCAGGGCTACTACTATCCCGGCCAATGCCGTAGCCCCGAGGCCGAAAGTCCACTTCATAGATGACACCTGTTGCGCTATTACTGAAGAACCGGAACGGACCTTCTCGATTTCCGTCCGCACCCGTTCGATCTCTGTGCGGACCTTCTCAATTTCCGTGTTACTACTTTCGATCCGCGTCTTAAGCGCCTCGACGTCGGACTTCCTGGCAACGTCACTCGAAAGGAACCGTACCTGCTCCTCCACCCGTGTCAGGCGGCGGTCGAACCCACCGCCGTCACCACCGCTTGCGTCGGCTACTGGCGGCTCCGATGATGATTCTTGCTCTATAGCGAGGTTCACGAAGCACCCCCAGCAGCAGCCGAGAGCCAGTCCCAAAGAGATCGATTGGTGTACCCTGAATACGACGGTGCATCGCCCAGCTTGACTACGAACCCGGACGAGTCCTCTACCCGCCCCTCACCCTTGATCCCAACCCCCGTTGCGACACTCTCCGTGATCGGGCTTGCGTCTGTCACTAGGTAGGCGGTTTCGTTGTATTGGTGCGCTTCGGGGTAGTTGGCCATTATACGTGCCCCCACCGCCTCGTTAGCCTTCAGGAGAACAATTAAGTAGATCATCCCAATGTCACCAATCAAGTATATCGGTATACGACGGTCAGGTATCAACTCTAACCGGGTGCTTGCGATATTTCCTTCGGCTGACACTTGACATGCTCCGGCACGATTGTGTAATAGGCCCGTATGATCAATCCTGACAACGAGATAAAGGCGCCGGGCAAGGCCTTCCGGGAAGGCATCTCGCTCATCGAGTTGTTCCAGATGTTCCCCGACAACGCCACGGCGGAAGCGTGGTTCGCCGAGCAACGCTGGCCCGACGGCAAGCCCGTATGTCCGCACTGCGGCCATGATGACGCGCAGGTTGGCGCGGCGCATGCCAGCCAGCGGTACCGCTGCCGGCACCGGGAGTGCGGACGGCGCTTCTCCGTGAAGATCGGAACCGTCATGGAAGGCTCCAACCTGCCGTGCCACAAATGGGCTATCGCCATCTACCTGGTGGTTACGTCGCTCAAGGGCGTGTCCAGCATGAAGCTGCACCGCGACCTGAAGATCAGCCAGAAGTCGGCATGGCACCTGGCGCACCGCATCCGAGCAGCCTGGAATGGTGACATGGCCGACCTGTTTGACGGACCTGCCGAAGTAGACGAGGCAAGGAGAAGAACAAGCACGCCGACCAGAAGTTGCACGCTGGCCGGGGCACCGTGGGTAAGCTGGCGGTGGCAGGTGTGAAGGACCGGGAGACCAACCGAATCAGCGCCGCCGTCGTGGAGACCACCCAGCGGCGCGAGTTGCACGGCTTTGTGGCGGATCGGGTAGAGCTTGGCGCGACCATCTACACCGATGAGGCCGCCGCCTACCGTGGACTGCCGAACCACGCGACCGTCAACCATGGCGTAGGCCAGTACGTGGCCGCGCAGGCGCACGTCAACGGCATGGAGAGCTTCTGGGCCATGATGAAGCGCGGCTACTACGGCACCTACCACCGGATGAGCCCGAAGCACCTGGATCGCTACGTGGACGAGTTCAGCGGGCGGCACAACAGCCGCTGCGAGGACACGGTAGACCAGATGGTCGGCGTAGCGCGCGGCATGGTCGGCCGCCGGCTCCGCTACCGCGACCTGATCAAGCCGAACGGCCGCCCGTCAGGGGCGCGCGAGTTGGCCCGGTAGCAGCCTATGGAGGCGGCGACGACAGCAGCACCAAGGTACGTAACGAACGGGGCAGCCACAAATGATCTTGTCTGGAGTGCCTATGTCGAGGGCAACGACAAGGTGTTCCCCAAGATTCTAAGCCTGTACGTGAGGCCGGGAAGCATCGTGGCCGACGTGACGTACGGCAAGGGTGTGTTCTGGAACCACGTGGCAGGCGACGAATACGACTTGCGCGCCACGGACCTCAAGAGCGGAACGGATTGTTGCGACCTTCCATACGACGATGCCGAGGTAGATTGCGTGGTCCTGGACCCTCCATACATGCACTCCCCTGGCGGCACAGCCCATCTTTCACAGCCAGCCTTTGAGCGGCACTACGGGAACAACGGTTGCAAGTCAATCAGAAAGTACCATGAGGCGGTCCTTGACCTGTACGAGGCAGCAGGGGCGGAAGCATACAGAGTACTCCGCGACCGTGGCGTTCTCATTGTGAAGTGTCAGGACGAAGTGTGCTCCAACCGTCAACGGTTCACCCACGTCGAGATCATCCAGGCATACGAGGCCAGGGGATTTATCGCGGAAGACCTGTTCGTAACGGTGCGGAATAACCGGCCCGGTGTGAGCTACGCGATCAGGCAGGTACACGCGAGTTGGCAGAGGAAACGGCCGGGCATCTGGTCCGCATGGCCGAAGGTCAGAGCGTTACCTTCAAGCTGACGAAGCGCCGAGACGAAATGCTTCCCATCGAGCGGATAATCGACTGGGCAAGGAGCATCCAAGATGAGTAAGCGGCGGATCGAAGTACCGGCAAGCGACTACCAGCCGACGAAGGCGGAGATGAACGAGCCAATCGTGATTGACCGGGGCGGGTTGTCGGTGGACGAGGCGGCCAGCCGCGTAGCGCGGCGCGTCACGGCCCCGGCTGACGTGGTGGAGGTGAGCGCGGCGGACTGGCGGAAGCGCCGTAAGCAGGCGGCGCGCGCATCACGGGGTAAGGGGATGCCCACCGATGTCTGATAGACCGGGCAAATACCCCAGAACCATAACCGCAGCCTCCACAGATGACATGCGGGACTGGATGCAGAAGTAAAGCGCCAAGGCACGACCATGGCCGAACTCGTGCGCGCAATGGTGCAAGAAGCGATAGACGCCAATGGTTGGCCCACGGTTGCGCGGGACGCCGCCATTCGGCGCTATTCGATATAATTCCCCAACTACCGGCGGCGGCGCAGAATGGCTACCGCGATCCAGACCGGCAGACTCAATATGACCGCGTAGACGGCGATTGCCAGCGGACCGAGGAGCCCCGCGAGCAGGGACGCCGCCACGGTCGCGGGCGCGAGCACCGCAATGGCGGCCCAGGTTGCGCGCACGTATCCCAGCCGCCGCAACTGCCGGCACGCCAGCGCCAGCGGCAGGCCCGCGGGCGCCACCATGATCAGCGACAACGCCATCCTCGGCCACATATCTGGTCCAGGAGGGAACACGAAGCCGCGCAACAGCCCCGAGAGGACGAGCCCCACCGGCAGCCACAGCAGCGCGACGATGAAGAATATCGGGCCTGACCACTCCCGGGCGGTGCGAGCAGACATGGTGAGGCTACGCCTCTCCGCCGGCTGGAGCCCGTGCAGGAACGGAGCGCCGCGGCGCCGCGGCGGCCAGCCGGTAGCTGGTGCTGCGTCCTCTTCCCGGGTTGCGAAAGACGATGCCGCGCGCGAGCAGGTCACCGATGTCGCGCAACGCGGTGTCATTCGAGCACTCGGCGAGCCTGGCGTATTGATCTCTCTGCGCTTCGATCGCGAAGGACATGCTGTAGTAT
>JAKZWC010000416.1:0-2617 GCA_047515735.1 Spirochaetales bacterium
CGGCACGCGTACCGGCCCCGCTGCCGTCAAGCTGGCGGTGGACATGGTCGCCGAGGGGCTGATCACGCAGGAAGAGGCGATCGGCCGCGTCACCCCCGACCAGCTCGACCAACTCCTGCACCCGCTGATCGACCCGGCGGGCCGGGAAAAGGTGGAGGCGCTGGCGAAGGGTCTGAACGCGTCGCCGGGCGCGGCCACCGGTCAGGTGGTGTTCACCGCCGAGGCCGCCGAGGAATGGGCGGAGCAGGGCAGGCGCGTGCTGCTGATGCGCCGCGAGACCTCGCCCGAGGACATCGGCGGCATGCACGCCGCGCAGGGCATTCTCACTTCCACCGGCGGCATGACCTCGCACGCGGCGGTGGTGGCGCGCGGCATGGGAACGCCGTGCGTAGCCGGCTGCAAGGAGGTGGTGATCAGTGGTGCCGGGGCCAGCATCGACGGCTTCGCGGTCAGCGAGGGTCAGTGGCTGACCATCGACGGCGGCACCGGCGAAGTGTTCGACGGCGAGCTGCCCTTGATCACTCCCAAGGTATCGGGCACGCTGGCCAGCTTTCTACAGTGGACCGACGCCGTGCGCGCCGGCGCCTCACGGGAGGGCCTCGAGGGCACCGGCTTCGGCATCCGCACCAACGCCGACCTGCCGCACGACGCCCAGGTGGCGCGCGAGTTCGGCGCCGAGGGCATCGGCCTGTGCCGTACCGAGCACATGTTCTTCGAAGAAGGCAAGCTGGAGATTTTTCAAGAGATGATCGTGGCGGAAGATGCCGAGGCGCGGAAGGCGGCGCTGGACCGGCTGCTGCCGCTGCAGCGCGCAGACTTTGCCGGCATCTTCCAGGCGATGGACGGGTTCCCGGCCCCCGTGCGCCTGCTCGATCCGCCGCTGCACGAGTTCGTGCCCAAGACCGAGGCCGACGTCGAGGCGCTGGCCGCTACCTCCGGCGTACCCCTCGACCGGCTCAAGGCCAAGATCGAGGCGCTGCACGAGATGAACCCGATGCTCGGCCACCGCGGCTGCCGGCTCGGCATCACCTATCCCGAGATCTACGACATGCAGGTGCGCGCCATCATGGAGGCGGCGTGCGCGGTGGCGGCCGCCGGCGCCGGCGTGCTTCCCGAGATCATGATCCCGCTGGTCGGCACCGTCGAGGAGTTGAGCCGCTTGCGCGCGCGCGCCGAGAACGTGGCCGCGGACGTGCTGGCGGAAGCCGCGGTCAAGGTCGACTACCAGATCGGCACCATGATCGAGATCCCGCGCGCAGCGGTGACCGCCGACCGGGTGGCCGAGGCCGCCGACTTCTTCTCCTTCGGCACCAACGACCTTACCCAGATGACCTTCGGCTACTCGCGCGACGACGCCGGGGTGTTTCTTCCCGAGTACGTGGAGAAGGGCATCCTGGAGCACGATCCGTTCCAGGTGCTGGACCAGGAGGGCGTCGGCAAGTTGGTGGAGATGGGCGTGCAGCGCGGCCGCGTTACCAAGCCGGGCCTGAAGGTGGGCATCTGCGGCGAGCACGGCGGCGACCCTTCGTCGATCGAGTTCTGCTACCGCGTGGGGATGAACTACGTCTCCTGTTCCCCGTACCGCGTGCCTATCGCCCGCCTCGCGGCCGCCCACGCCGTGCTGGGCATCTCAGCGTAGCGGTTACGCGCGAACCGCCGTAGCGTTCCAACTGTCTGACAGTCGCTGTCGATAGTATTCATTGCAGCGGCTAAGTCCGTAGTCGTACCGGACCGCGTCGCGAATCGAGTACTCCGACACGGAGATATGCCGGAAGAATCGTTCGTGCACGTAGTAGCTCTCGGCGCTGGCCGTAAGGACCCGTTTCTCTTCGTTCGTCAGCTGATGCATCCGGGCTGCCCCCACAGTGCCGATGCTTGCATCCCGGTAGAGTTTCGCAGCGAGCGGATCTACGAGCATCCACTCTCCACCCTCGTAGCACTCGGCCAGCACATGGCCGTCGTCACTCCCGTCGAGGGCAAACACGATGCGGGCGGGGACTCCCATCATCTCACAGAGCGCACAGAACACACGGGCCAACTCAGCACACCAATCGCTGCCCTTGGCAATGACGAATTCCTCTACTCCGCCCCACATGAAGTCATCGGGCGATGAGTAGTATCCGCCGAGCGCCGAGTGTTCGGGTGCTGGAAACTGAGCCTCTATGTCTCGGCAAAAGAGCGCCAGGGACATGACCTTGCAGTTCGCCGGATACGCCCGAACGGCGAAATCCGCAAAGTGCGCCAGCAATGGGCGCCTCCGGCGGAGCACCGTCACATCGCCGTCACCGGCATCTGGGGGACGTATGAACCTACTCAGCGTGACGTCGCAGACCTCGACCGCGCAGTCCTGCAGAACGGCATCTACCGTCCCGGATCGATAGATGCGCTCGACAAGAAGACGGTCATAGTCGCGGCTGAAGCCGCGGCAACCTGTCCTCGGACCCGACACGCCCTTATCCCTTACCTCCCCGATATTACGACATGCAGCAACGCCCCGTATCGGCGCCACTGTGTGGGCACGGTGCACGCCGCCGCCATGATGCCCCCATGATGGTCATGCGTTCGACACCGCCAGAAACCTCGACCGGCCGTCCAAGCTAATCTTCGGCGGCCAATG
>JAKZWC010000417.1:0-3891 GCA_047515735.1 Spirochaetales bacterium
CCCTCAACGACCCCAACGGGCTCTGTTACTGGCAGGGTAACTGGCACCTGTTCTACCAGGCCTATCCGCCGGACAACGACAACGACCGGGTCCACTGGGGCCACGCGGTGAGCCACGACCTGATTCACTGGCGCGACCTGCCCTACGCCATCCACCCCGGTCCGGAGATGAATTGCTTCTCCGGCTCAGCGCTGGTCGAAGAGGACCGGGTCCTGGCCGCCTACTACGGCACCGATCTGGGCATCATGGTGGCCGCCTCCAGCGATCCGCTGCTGCTGAACTGGGAGAAACTGGCGGCGCCGGCGATTTCAAACCAGCCGGGGCAGGTGGCCTACGGGGTCGGCGCCGAATCGGTCGAGGCGCCCTATCGGATCCACGACCCCTGCATCTGGCGCGCCGGCGGCACCTACTACGCGCTGTCCAACGGCCGCGACCCGTGGCGTCCCATGGACTTCGTGTTCCGCTCCGACGATCTGCGGCAGTGGGAATACCTGCACCCGTTCGTGGAGGGTCACCGGCACCGGCTCGACGGCGACGACGGCGCCTGCCCCTACTTCTGCCCGATCGGCTCCGGAGAGCTGCGCCGCCACATCCTGCTGTACTTCAGCCACATGAGCGGCGGCCAGTACCTGCTCGGCGATTACGACCGGGCCGCAGCCAAGTTCCACGCCACCGCGCACGGCAAGTTCAACTTCGGCGCCTACCGTCCGGCGGGCGTGCACGCACCCTCGGCGACGACGGACGGCGCCGGCGGCATCGTGACCATCTTCAACATGAACCCCGGCCTGCCGACGCAAGGCTGGAACCAGATCATGAGCCTGCCCCGGCGCCTGACGCTGGCCGGCGCGAACGAGCTGGCAATGCAGCCGGCCGGCGACATCGCTTCGCTGCGCGGCGCGCACACGCGGATCAGCGACCGCACCATCCCCGCCAACCAGGAGACGTTGCTCGATGGGATAGAAGGCACCGCGATCGAGCTTGCCCTGGAGATCGACACGTGCGGCGCGCCGCTGGTGGAGCTGAACGTGCTGCGTTCGCCGGACCGGCAGGAGGTCACCCGCATCGCGTTCTACCGCGAGCGCGGCTTTCGCCATCCGGCGAGCGAACGCGCCGGCGCCGACAGCCTGATCAGCATCGACTCCTCGCGCTCCTCGATGCTCCCCGACGCCTTGTCACGCGCGCCCGAGACCGCCCCCGTCTACCTGGACCCGGAGGAGCCGCTGACGCTGCGCGTGTTCGTGGACCGGAGCGTGGTCGAAGTGTTCGTCAACGGCCGCCAGTGCGTTGCGCTGCGGGTTTATCCCGGCCGCCCCGACAGCACCGGCGTGTCGGTGCGCTCACAGGGACGCGACATCCGCCTCGCCGCGCTCGACCTGTGGCAGATGGACACCATCTACCGCTGAGGCGCGGGCGCCGCCTCACGCCAGGCCGTAGACCGGAATGCCGGCGCCATGGATCGCGGCGGCGGCGTCCGAGGCGAGGAACACGATGACGTTGGCCAAGTCTGCCGGAGCCACCCACCTGGCGGGATCCGACTTCGGCATCGCGGCGCGGTTGGCGGGCGTGTCGATGATGCTCGGCAGCACGGCATTGACGTTTACCCCGGCGTCCTTCAGCTCCGCCGATAGCGACTGGGTAAGCGCCAGCACCGCCGCCTTGGTAGCTCCGTAGACGCCGTTGCCGGCCTCGCCGCGCAGCGCCGCGCGCGCCGACACGTTGACGATCGCGCCTCCGCCGGCGGCGGCCAGCACCGGCGCCGCCGCCCGGCACGCGGCGAAGGTGGTGCGCAGATTCAGGTCCAGCAGGCGCTCCAGGGCGGCGTCGTCCGCGTCCGCCACCCGCGTCCAGGTATAGCCGCCGGCCAGATTGACCACGGCGCGCAGGGAGCCGGGCGCGACGCGTTCGAACAGCGCGGCCACCTCGGCGCCACGGCGCAGGTCGCAGCGCTGCAGTTCCACCCGTGCGCCGTGCGCGGCGAACCGCTCCCGGAACGGCGCCACCTCGGCCTCGACCACGTAGGTCGCGAGCACTTGCGCTCCCGCATCCAGGAATCCCTCCACCACCGCGCCGCCGAGCGCGCCGGTCCCGCCGCTGACGATTACCGTCCCGCCGCCGAAGTCGATGTGCATGGCCTCATCGTAGGCCGCGGATGCCTCCTGTCAAGGAGGATCATCACGTAGCGGCCGTCGGCACACACCGCGGCATTACCGCACGCGACCTGCCGGGCGGCGCCGCTACCGGCCGCTCATCGGCGCCGCGACAGAAGCGTGGCCAAGTTCCCGCCGGTGGTATAGGTTGTCCACCCGAGGTGGAGACCGTGACGACCTGATATGGCAGCAGCATCCGCCCATGCGTACACCAACAACCGTGCGCAGAGCCGGTTGAACAACGTGCGGGCTCAAGACCGGTCCGTTCATGAGTGGTATCGGTTCGTGCTGTCGTTTCCACCGCACCTCGTCCAGGATTACCTTGACCGGTTTGGCATGCGGCCGGGGAACACGGTGCTCGACCCGTTCGCCGGTACGGGCACTACGCTGGTAGAGTGCAAGAAGCGGCGCATCGCAAGCGTCGGCATCGAGTCCAACCCAATGGCGCAGTTCGCCAGTTCCGTAAAGGTGGACTGGTCCGCCGACCCCGACATGTTGTCGGACTACGCCACTGCAGTCGCCGACCGCGCACGAGCCGTTATCACTCGGGACGGCTACTCCGACTGGATTGATCTACCGTTGTTTGCTCCGGGAGACGAGTCTCGAGCCCCGTTGCGGAATCTTGCTCCTGAGAAAAACAAGCTCTTGTTGAAGGATTCCATAAGTCCCCTGCCTCTGCATAAGACACTGGTCCTGCTCGACGCTATCGATGCGTGCGGCGAATGCTCATTCCGGCGCTACGGACGTCTCGCGCTCGCGCATGCCTTGGTACGCGATATCGGAAACCTGAAATTCGGTCCGGAGGTCGGGGTAGGCAAGCTCAAGGATGACGCGCCGGTCGTAGATTCGTGGCTTGACCACATGCGCACGATCATCGCCGACCTCACCCAAACCCGCGATCGCGTGGAAGTCCCGGCGAACGTTCACCGGGGAGATGCCCGGCGAGCCGATCATATTCTGCAACCGCGCTCAGTGGACGCGGTGATCACCTCCCCACCCTACCCGAACGAAAAGGACTATACGAGAACGACGCGCCTGGAATCGGTGATCCTCGGTTTGATCGGTGACGCAAGCAACCTGCGGGCGCTCAAGAAGGATCTCATCCGCTCCAACACACGCGGGGTGTACAAAGGCGACACGGACGATCTCGAGGTCGTGGCCCATGATGCCATTCAGGAGATCGCCAACAAGATCGAACAACGCCGGTTGGAGTTGGGAAAGACCTCCGGTTTCGAGCGAATGTATTCGAGAGTCACCAAGCTGTACTTCGGGGGAATGGCGAGACACTTCGCGGCGCTGCGCGCGGTCCTCACTCCAGGCGCAAGACTCGCCTATGTCGTCGGCGATCAGGCATCCTACCTCAGGGTAATGATTCGCACCGGAACTCTGCTCGCTGACTTGGCGCAGTCGCTCGGCTACCGCGTGGAAGGGATCGATCTATTCCGCACACGCTTGTCGACTGCTACCGGCGAGCAACTCAGGGAAGAGGTGGTGTTGCTCCAATGGCCAAAGTGAAGAGCAACCGATACGCGGCGATAGTAGAAGAGATCTTTCACGGCAGATATCGGACCGGGCAGCGAGAGGTTGCGTTCGCACGAGAGGACATAGTCGAGTCTGCCATCAAGTTGGGCATTGAAGTGCGTAGAGTCGAGGAGAGGCGCGCCAGCGGAAGGTGAAGGGAGTAGCTGTTGCCGGCGGCTTTCGCATAAGCCGGTGCCTCAGTCTTCACCATAGCCACGTTTCC
>JAKZWC010000418.1:0-5009 GCA_047515735.1 Spirochaetales bacterium
GAGGGCTACTGCATGCCGATCCATGGGCATCAGCGGCGCTCGGTGACGGCGTGCTGCAGATCGCCGAGGATACCGCGGTAGCTCCGGTAGCGATCGGGCAGGATCTCCCCGCGCTCCAGCGCCGCCCGCACCGCGCAGCCCGGCTCGCCCGCGCAGAGGCAACCGGGGAACTCGCACTCCTCGACGTACGGAAGGAAGTCGCGGTGCCACAGCCGCAGCTCGTGGGGCTCTATGTCGGTGATCTCCAACTCGCGAATGCCGGGCGTGTCGATGGCCAGTATCCCTCCCGCGGCGGCCACCATTTCACCATAGCGGGTGGTGTGGGCACCGCGGTTGTACTTGCGCGACAGCGCTCCTTCCGCGCGCTCCAGCGCAGGATCCAGACAGTTGAGCAGGGCGGACTTGCCCACGCCCGAATGACCCACCAGAGCCGGCAGCGCGGCATCCGCGAGCAGCCGCCGCAGCTCGGCGATCCCCTCCCCCGTCGCCGCCGAGCAGGTCACCACTTCGTAGCCCATGGCGCGGTAGCCGGCCAGACGCCGCTCGATGGCGGGCGAGCTGCCCCGATCATGCTTGTTGACGACTACGGCCGGGTCGGCGCCGCCCAGCTCCGCGCACAGCAGCAAGCGGTCGAGAAACCGGGGCCGAAACGGCGGGGCGGCAAACGAGCCGATCGCCAGCAGCCGGTCCACGTTGGCGGCGATGGTCTGGGGCGCCTGGCGCTTCCGGTTCCAGCGGCGGATCGCCGAGGTGCGCGCCCGGCGGTCGAGAATCCAGCCCTGTCGCGGAACCGCGGCATCGAGGGATATGGTAACCCAGTCACCCGGCGCCAGGGGGTTGTATGCGGGATCGGTGACGCGCTGTTTGTCGCCCAGCACCTTGCCCATGATGCGACACTCCACCAGGGACACCTGGGCGCCGGGAATGTCGCCGGCAGCCGCGTCCTCAACCCGCACGTGATAGATGTTGTTGATGCCACTGGCCACCTGCCCCAGCACGCCCCTCATGATAGGGCAGGTGCCGGCCGCTGCCCACCCCGCCAACGTACGGTGGGTTGCATGCGCGCGGGCCGATCCCACCGTCAGTGCGGCGTGGCGGCCGCGATGAGGTCGGACGCGGTCCGGTAGTCGCTTGCGTAACCCGCCGCGGTTGTGGCATAGTGCAAGGTAGCGTAGCTTGAAGCTATGGTGGCGAGCTTCCCGGTGTGCCGGCAGGAAGGTTGTGCCGAGTACGCCGTGTACCGGCGGCCGTGCTGCATCGACCATTGTGCGGATCGGCTCGCCTATGAGGCTGAGGTGACCGAGCTGCTGACAGGCGCGGCGCGGCTGGAAGGACTCAATCTGGCCGGGGTGCATTGCCGCGGCCTGGACCTGCGTAGCCGCGAGCTGGTCGGCTGCCGGTTTTCGGGCGCGGTATGGGAGAACGTACGCCTCGACGGGGCGCGCCTGCATCATTCCTTTCTGGACTTCGCCACGCTGCGCGATTGCTCCCTGCGGGGGATCACCGCCACCCTGTCGGTGTTCGCCGGCGCCACGATCAGCGCCAGCCACTTCGGGGAGTCGGACCTGCCGCGCAACAGCTTCGTCGGACTCCGCTGTGCCGACACCAGTTTCCGCGGCAGCGACCTCAGTTCCTGCCGTTTCATCGGTGCGCGTCTCGAACGTATCGACTTCCAGGACTGCAACCTGTATCACGTGCACTTCGAGACGGCGCTGATGAAGGGGATCAGCCTGCGCTATTGCAACACCGAGGAAGCTCATTTCTCGTGACGCTGATCTCCTGCCACGCCAAGACCAGCTTCGCCAACTGCTACGTCGTAGGCCCCGATGACGGCGGGCCGGCGGCAATCATCGATCCGGGCCATTTCGATACCAGCCTGCTGGCACGGATCGAACGGGCCGGCCTGGAGATCGTGGCGGTGCTGCTGACCCACTCCCACCGTGCGCACTGTGGCGGCGTCGGCACCGTGCTGAGCGTATACCGGGCGCACGTCTACGGCCGCGGCGGTAGTGGGCGCACCCGTGTCGATCGGACGCTGCGGGACGGTCACACCGTTGCCGTCGGCGCGCTGCAGTTCCACGTGAGCGAGCTCCCCGGGCACGCCGAGGACAGTCTGGCGTTCCGCATCGAAGACCTGCTGTTCACCGGCGACGCGCTGCTGGCGGGGGACATCGGCAGCACGCCCACCGCGGCGGCGCGTACCGCCTTGGTCACGGCGATTCGAGACCGCGTGCTGAGCCTGCCGGACCGAGTGACGATCCTGCCCGGGCACGGCCCGCCCACCACGGTGCAGGCGGAGCGCGCCTTCAACGCCGCCCTTCGGCCGCACGGATGACGCAGGTACGGAACCCTGGGCGGCCGCCGCTGCCGCCGGACACGCTGCGGCAGCGCGCGCAGTCCGGCACCATCGAGTCCCGCGGCCCGCCGGCGGCCGCCGGCCGCCGGCCGCGGCTAGGCAGCGTCGTCCTGGCGCGGCGAAGGCGGCGCGAAGTCGGGCGGCCACGGCGCGGTGAAGGTACGCGGCTGCTGGTCCACGGGAAGACGGATGCTGAGGCGCCGCGCGTGCAGCAGCAGCCGCGGCGCGGGGCCGCGCGCGCGGCCGGCGTACAGCGGATCACCCAGGATCGGATGACCGAGCCAGCGCAGGTGGACGCGTAGCTGATGGGTGCGTCCGGTCACGGGCCGCAGCGCTACCAGGGACGCACCCGCATGCGATTCGCGTACCCGGTAGTGGGTCACCGCCACCTTGCCACGGTCCCGGCTCACGCGCACCCGCAACGGGTTGCGCGGGTCGCGCCGCAGGTGGGTGGCAATCCGGCCGGACGCGGGCGCCGGACAGCCCGCTACCCAGGCGTAGTAGATCTTGCCGACCTGACGCTCCGCGAACTGCCGGGCAAGCTGGACGTGAGCCGCGGCATTCCTGGCGACGATGATCACCCCCGAGGTGTCCTTGTCCAGGCGGTGTACGATGCCGGGTCGAGACGAGTCGGGAAACTGCCCGGACAGGTCCCGGTACCGGTAGAGCAGACCGTTCACCAGCGTCCCGCCGCGGTTGCCGCTTCCGGGATGAACCACCATGCCGCAGGGCTTGTTCAGCACCACCACGTCTGCGTCTTCGTACAGCACTTCCAGCGGCAACGATTCCGGTAGCGCAGTGCTCGCCGGAGGCGGCGTCAGGGCGACTTCGATCCGGTCGCCGAGGCCCAAGCGAGTGCTCGGCTTCGCGTCTCGGCCGTTTATCGTCATGCGGGCGAGCCGTTGCTGGAATTGACTGCGCGACGGCAGCCCGGTACGCGCGCTGACGTAGCGATCCGCACGCTGTCCGGCGCCGTCGGCCTCAACCACGAGGCAGACGCTGGTGAATTCGGCTCCCGCATCCGCCTCATCCATGTTCAGCGCCGCCGCCGGACTCGGATCGCACCGCGCGGGAAAACGCTGCGCGCGGCCAGAGTGTCGCCAGCGAGGGAGGCAACAGCGCCGCGTGCGGCAGGGCAACCGGGAACGGCACCTGCACGCTGCCGGGTAAGCCACGGGCGGCGGACGCCGCGGAATCTCCGTAGCGCGGCGGCTTCGCCGCCTGCCCTATGAGGTAGTCGGCGAAGGCCACCGCCACCGCCACTCCGGCGGCCGCCAGCACAATGCCGACTTTCTCGTCATCGTCGAACGGATCCTGATCCAGGGCACGACCGAACGGAGCCGTGACTTCGGAGAATCCATCGCCCGCCCAGCGGGCGTAGTCATAGACGAACGTGGACAGCAGCAGAGCGAACGGAAAGGCGCCCACGGCGACGATCTCGCCACGTCGCAGGTGGCGCAACGCGGGCGCGAATTCGGCCGGATCGTAAGGCTCCGGGACCGGGGCCGGCTGCTCCTGCGCCGGCGCCGCAACCGCGCCGGCGACAACCAGTACCGCCGCCGCCGGCAGCATCCGCACGGCTGCGCGCATCACGCCGGAGCTTCCGGGTGCGGCGCCGCACCACGCGGGCCGAACAGGACCGTCCCCAGACGCAACAGCGTCGCGCCCTCCTCCACGGCGATCTCGAAGTCCCCGGACATGCCCATGGAAAGGGTGTCGAAGGCGGGTCGATCCGGCGCCAACTCTTCGAACAGCCGGCGCAGCGTGCGGAAACAGCCGCGTATGGCTCCGGCATCGGCGCTCCACACCGCCATGGTCATCAGGCCGCGCACCCGCAGCCGATCCAGCGCGGCAATTGCCTCGAGGACACGCTGCAGCTCGGCGGCACTGGCAGAACCGTGCTTGGCCGACTCGCCCGAGGTGTTGAGCTCCAGCAACAGGTCCATGGTACCCCCGGTAGCGGCGAGGGCACGCTGCAGGGCTTGCGCCGTGGCCAGCTTGTCGATCGACTGCACCGTGTGGAACAGGCGCGCCGCGGCGGGCGCCTTGTTGCGCTGCAGGTGGCCGATCAGGTGCACCTCCGCGTGCGGCAGTGGCGGTTGCAGCTTGGCGGCCGCCTCCTGCACCCGATTCTCGCCGATCAGGTCGAGTCCCGCGGCCAGCGCGGCCTCCAGCGTCGCGCGCGGCTGGGTCTTGGTCACCGCCATGATGCGCACCTCGTCGGCGCTGCGGCCGGCGCGCGCCGCCGCGGCCGCCACGCGATCACGGATCTGGCGCAGCCGCCAGCGGAGCACCGCTGCCGGATCCGTCGACTCCATCGTGCCACACGGTAGCGGAAACTCTCCGCAGTGACGAGGCGCCGTGCCGGCCGTCACAGCCTGGCCGCGGGGCGGCCCGAGGTGGGTTGGCCCCGCGGCGGGCGCGTTGTCACTGCGCCGAGTAGCGACCTATATTTGGAGCAGGTGCGGGGCGCGCCCGAGCGCGCGCCGCATGACCGGGGTACATGCCCGCCCGTCGGCGCACGCGACGCGGGGGCGGGTGCACGGCAGGAGAATACTAACGTGGTAAACGGCGACAAGAAGACCGGCACCTGGACCGTCAAGGCGGGGCTGGCGCAGATGCTCAAGGGTGGCGTCATCATGGACGTGGTTAC
>JAKZWC010000419.1:0-7252 GCA_047515735.1 Spirochaetales bacterium
TGAACAGTAACGTCCGGTGAGGAACGCGAACCGGCTCGGCACGCACACCGGGCTCTGCACGTAGCAGCGATCGAAACGCCGGCCGCTCGCTGCCAGCGCGTCGAGGTGCGGCGTGGCGGCGAACGGCGACCCGTAACAGCCTATGCTGTCACGGCGCTGCTGATCCGTGTACAACAGCAGGACGTTGGGGCGTTGCAGCGTGCGCGCCGCTCGTTCGGCGCTGCGGTCACTCATGCTCAGGTCCTGATCTCAAATGTCGACGCGGTGCGGGATGAAGGTCACGCCGCGCGCCTCGGCGGCAGTGACCGCCGCCTGCGAGCCTCCGCGCCAGTCCAGATAGCACTCCTCCAGCGATACGAAAGAATCGAGGTCGTGATCCCCGACGGAAAAGCCCAGCAGCACCAGCCGCCGCACCGAGGCCGGGTCCGGCACCAGGTGCGCCGGGTGGCGTCCTCCGCGTCGGTACGGATCAGCTCGCAACCGCCGCTCTGCAACCAGCGGCTGTGCCAGCAATCGGCCGTGTAGGGCCAACTACGCTCGAACTGCCGGTGGACGCAGATCACCGAGCGTACGCTCACTCGATGAACTCCCTGCGCCGCCGTGTTACGGCGGCCGATTCTGCTGCCGGCCCGGCGGTATTTCGACTCGGTCGTGCAGGGGCCGCAGGGCACTGCAGGCCTAGGTCGGACATTGAATCAGGACTCCTTTGCGCTGGAGATCGAACAGGTGCGGCCGGGGAAACCGACGCCCGACACACCCTGCGCGAGTCTGCCATGGTTCGACGCGTGCTATCCAGCACGCGGGCGCACGCGGCGCACGCCGAGCCACACGCTTCCACATGCGCCCCGTTTCAATGCGGAGCAGGAGGGCAACTTCAGGCTGCACGAGGCGATGTCGGCGATCATCTACAACGGCACCGTGTACTTCAACTTCGCGCACGAGGATCTGGAGCGGTGCGAGCTGTACAACCACATCAACTTCAGGCGTGCCATCGCCTTGGCGATTCGACGGGCAGGAGGTCAACGACCTCCCGTTCCGCGGTCAGTACACGCTGTCGCAGACGCCGGTGGCGGGTGACCTGGTACACCCGGCCCGTACAAGGAGCACGATGTCGACGCGTCAAACCGCATGCTCGACGAGCTCGGATTGGCGTGGAACACCAACCACACCGGGCGCACCTTGCCGAGCGGCAAACCGTTGGCGAGACGCTGGCGCTGGTGGGGGAGAGCGGCTGCGGCAAGACCACAGCAGGCCTGTGCATCGTGCGCAGCGAGGAGCCGACGGGCGGCCGGATCTGGTACACGCCGGAGCCCGGCGCGCCACCGCGCGACGTCGCGAAGATGCAGGGCGACGCACTGCGCGCGCTGCGGCGCGCGGTGCGGGTGGTGTTTCAGGACCCGTTCGCCTCGCTGAACGCGCGCATGACCGTGCTGCGCATCGTCGGCGAGCCGCTGATCAACAACCACTTGGCGCGCTCCGGGGCCGAGCTCAAGGAGCGGGTGGCGGCGATGCTGAACATGGTGCAGCTGGACCCGGTCTACATGAACCGCTACCCGCACTCGTTCTCGGGCGGACAGCGCCAGCGGCTGGCATTCGCGCGCGCGTTCATCCTCGATCCGCAGGTGGTGATCGCCGACCAGCCGGTCTCGGCGCTCGACGTGTCGGTGCAGGCGCAGATCCTGAACCTGATGAAGCGCCTGCAGGAGCAGCGCGCCACCAGCTACCTGTTCATCGCGCACAACCTGGCGGTGGTGCGCTACATGAGTGAGCGGGTGGCGATCATGTACCTGGGCCGCATCGTCGAGCTGGCCAGCCGCGCCGAGATCTTCGCGCGCCCGCGGCATCCCTACACCGAGCTGCTGCTCACCTCGTCGCCCAACCCCGACCCGTCCGCACGCAAACTGCACCTGGTGAAGGCGGGCGAAAGCCCCTCCTACGGGGTGCGCCCCACCGGCCGCCCGTTCCACACCCGCTGTCCCTACCGCGAGCCGCGCTGCACCGTGGAAGAGCCGGAGCTGGTGGAGACCCGCGCGGAGGGCGGGGAATCGCACCAGGTCGCCTGCCACCTGCACCATCAGCTCTCCCTGCGCACCTTCGCCGATTGACAGCTGAACCGCACAACCGCACCCTGCGGCCCGCACGTCCGACGGGACTCGACATTGCATCGCGGCTTCTGTATATATAACCGACCGCTCACCACCATCACCATCATCAATCACACTAACGGAGGTTTGATGGGGAACGTCGAAACCGCCGGTATCTTGCGCGTGGAGGCCGCCGGCACGCAGGCCGTGGTCAAGCGCAGGACGCCGTGGATGAAGATCCGGCGGCACTGGCAGTACTACCTGATGGTGGCGCTTCCCCTGACCTACGTCATCATCTTCAAGTACATCCCGATGGTCGGCGCCCAGATCGCGTTCCGCGACTTCTCGCCGGTAGAGGGCATCTGGGGCAGCGAATGGGTGGGACTGGAGCACTTCCTGCTGTTCTTCAAGTCCCCCTACTTCTTCCCGCTGATCCGCAACGTGGTGGCGATCAACGTGCTGGTGATGACGCTCGGCTTCGTGTCGCCGATCATCCTGGCGCTGGCGCTGAACGAGATACGCAATGTTGCGTTCAAGCGTTCGGTGCAGATGGTCACCTACTTCCCGCACTTCATCTCCACCGTGGTGATGGCGTCGATGATCATCCTGTTCCTCAACCCGCGGGTGGGATTCATCGGCAACCTGGCGCGCTTCCTGGGACGGGATCCGGTCGACTTTATGGGGATTTCGGCCGCGTTCCCGTGGATCTACGTGTTCTCGGAGATCTGGCAGCGTTCCGGGTTCGGCGCCATCATCTACATGGCCGCGCTGGCCGGCATCAACCCGGAGCTGTACGAGGCGGCGCGCATCGACGGCGCCTCGCGCCTGCAGAAGATTCGCCATATCGACCTGACCGGCATTCTGCCCACGATCATCATTCTGCTGATCCTGCAGTCCGCGGAGGTGATGAACCTCGGCTTCGAGAAGGTGTTCCTGCTGCAGAACCCGCTCAACCTGCCCAACTCCGAGGTGATCGCCACCTACGTCTACAAGATCGGCTTGATCAACGCCAGCTTCAGCTTCGGCGCCGCGGTCGGCCTGTTCAACTCGGCGATCAACTTCACCCTCATCATTGTCATCAACGCCATTGCGCGGCGCGTCTCGGAGCACAGCCTGTGGTAACCGAATCCGCCGCGGCGGCTCTGCCGCGTATCCGTATCCGGGAGTCGTTCGGCGACCGGGTGTTCCTGATTTTCGTTACCGCGTTTCTCACCATCATCCTGCTTACGGTGTTGTATCCGCTCATCTACGTGATCAGCTCCTCGTTCAGTTCCGGGCACGCGGTGACCATCGGCAAGGTGTGGCTGCTGCCGGTCGAGCCGACGCTGCACGGATACCGGACGGCGTTCGCATACCCACAGATCCTGCGCGGCTTCCAGAACAGCGCCATCTACACCGCCTTCGGCACGCTGATCAACGTGGTCATGACTATTTTGATCGCCTACCCGCTGTCGCGGCGCGACTTCTACGGGCGCAAGGTGATCATGATGGGGCTGGTATTTACAATGATGTTCTACGGCGGCCTGATCCCCACTTACCTGACGGTACGCGCCGTGGGCATTCTCAACACGCGCCTGGCGATGGTGGTGCCGCAGGCGCTGGCGGTGTGGCAGGTGATCATCGCGCGCACCTTCTTCCAGTCCACCATCGCCGACGAACTGGCGGAGGCGGCGGACATCGACGGCTGCAGCGACTTGGGCTTTGTGTGGTCGGTGGTGCTGCCGCTGTCGAAGCCGATCATCGCGGTGCTGGTCCTGTTGTACGCGGTGGGGCACTGGAACGCCTACTTCGACGCACTCGTGTACCTGCACCAGACCGAGCTGTTTCCGCTGCAGATCATCCTGCGCAACGTGCTGATTCTCAATGACGCCACCCGCGCCACCATGCGTGCCAGTGAGGAGATCGCCCGCGAGGGCCTGATCTACATCCTCAAGTACGCCGTCATCGTCATCGCCAGCGTCCCCGTCATGATTCTCTATCCCTTTGCTCAGAAACACTTTGTAAAGGGTGTGATGATCGGATCGCTGAAGGGCTAACCATGGATTCCACTACGGTGCGTTGCACCTGGATATCATATTTTTAAGGAGGATCTTTCCAAGTGAGAAAGACTCTATTGACGCTGGCCGCACTGCTGTTGGCCGGCACGTTGGCCTTCGCCGCGGGCGAGGGAGAGGGTGCGGCCTCGGGAGACGCGGTGGCGCTGACCATGTTCGGCGGACTATCCCCGAGGGTCGAAATCCTGGATTCCCCGGAGAACGAGTACACCCTCTGGATGGAAGAGAAATTCGGCGTGAAGATCGAATGGGTGGCGGTGCCGAGCCAGGAGCGCAAGCAGAAACAGAACCTGCTGCTGGCATCCGGCGACTATCCGGAGATCTTCTGGTCGGGCGATTTCGGCAACGCCGAGCAGATGCGTTACGGCGGCCAGGGCATCCTGCAGCCGCTGAACGACCTGATCGACCACGCTCCGGACATTCTGGCGGCGTTCGAGTTCAAGCCTTACTTCAGGCCCGAAATCACCACCCCGGACGGCAACATCTACACGCTGCCCCACTTCGAGGAGTGCTATCACTGCTCGGTGCGGCAGAAGCTGTGGATGAACACCACCTGGTTGGACACGCTGGGGCTGCAGATGCCGGACACCACCGACGACCTTGAGGCGGTGCTGCTGGCATTCAAGGAGCAGGATCCGAACGGCAACGGCGAGGCGGACGAGATCCCCTTGACCGGCGCCATCGGCACCTGGTCCGCGGACGTCTACGACTACCCGATGAACCCGTTCATCTACAACGACGGCGCCAGCTACCTGTACATGAATCGCAACAAGGAAGTGGACTTCAACGCCAACAAGCCGGAGTGGCGTGAGGGCCTCCGCTACATGCGCCGCCTGTACGCGCAGGGGCTGATCGACCCGCAGGCATTCACGCAGAACCTCGATGCCGGACGCGCAGTGATGAACGCTGAAACGACCGTGATTGGCTCCTACACCGCGGGTCACAACCGCATGTTTCCGCGCGACGTCGACGACAGCCTGTGGCCCCAGTACCGGGCGGTACCGCCGCTGATGGGGCCCACAGGTCTGCGCCAAACCGCCTACTGGCCGTCCGGCGTCAGCCGCGGAAAGTTCGCCATCACCGACAAGGCGAGCGACGCCCAGGCGCGCAAGGCGATGGAGATGGCCAACTGGGCTTATACCGAGGAAGGCACGATCGGGGAGATCTTTGGCCTCCCGGTGAACTCCGAGGGCACCGTCAACTGGCGCTGGGCCGAGGAGGGCGAACTGGGCCTGAACGGCAAGCCGGGCATCTACTGGGGCGCGCCGCATGCCGCGGACGCTCCGCCTAGCAAGGACCGCTGGAGAATGGAGCTGATCTTCTGGCACTTCGACCTGTTCAACGGCTGGGTGGCCGATCAGGACATCACCACGATCGCCGGTTACGAGCGGTTCCTGGTCGTGGAGAGCGACAAGTACATCCCGCACGTGCCGCCGCCGGACATGCGCATTCCGATCGGCCGTGGCACTTCCGGCGGTCTCTACTTCCCCGAAGAGGTCGCACAGCGGATCGCCCAGATTCAGGCCGAGACACAGAGCTACGTGCGCCAGCACATGGCTGCATTCATCACCGGTCAGAAGGATCTGGACAGCGACTGGGACGGCTACGTTGCCGGTCTGGATGCCCTGGGCATTCAGGAGTTCGTGGATACCTTCCAGGAGGCGATGGACGCCGCACGCGCGCTGCAGGGCTGACCGTCCATCGATTCTCGTTAACTTATGCTGGGCCGTTCCGCAAGGGACGGCCCAGCTTCATTGGAGCCCGTGAACGTGTGTCCAAGTAAGGAGGCGGGTGGTCAGACCGCCACGGACTGCGCTTCGCGGGTGAGATCGACGATGGTGTAGCGGCCAGGCGGCGTCCGGCCGCGGGCCATCTGCTCCGCGCGTCGCCATAGCACCTGGTTGTAAGGTGCGGGAATTCCGAGCAAGCGCCCGAGTTGCACCAGCTCACCGTTGAGGAACTCACTTTCGATGCTGCCGGCACCGCGCACCAGGCTCTGCCACGATGACCCACCACGACGCGGTGTGCCGTGCTGCTTTGGCCAGCGGTCGCTGCCGCGGTAGCGCGGCCCGCGGCGGGCGGCGAACTCCTCGCTCTCCTCGAAGTCGATACCGGCTGCGCGCCATACCCGGCGCGCCTCGTCGCGGGCGTGCGCCATGAAGTCATCGGCGCCGCGGTTGCTGCCGGTGATGGCGGCTACGGCGTTGGCCAGGTTGCCCAGGCACTTGGCGCCCTTGGCGCGCATCACGGTCGGGTTGACCGCCGCCGCGAACCCGGCGGCGCCCAGATCCTCCGCCAGGGTTGCGCACAGCAGGTCAGTACCCGCGGGGTAGCGGCCCACTTCCACGTAGCCGTAGTGACCGGTGCGGGCGTTGATCACCTCGCCCGGCTGCAGATAGACGCCCGGCACGAACACCACCGCCCCGTAGACGTTGGTGAACACCCGTTGCGCGTGCGTCTCGTTCCAGATCGCGTTCTGGCAGCACACGATCGGGATCTCCGGCTGCGCTCCGGCTGCGCGCAGCTCGCCGAGCGCAGCCGCCGTGTGCTGTGCCTTGCAGCACAGCAACACCACGTCCTCGCCACCGAAAGGACCGGCATCCGCTACCGAGTCATGCGCGGGCACCTGCAAGCGATAGTCGCCGTCCCCGGTCAGCAGCCGCAGCCCGGCGGCGCGAATCGCCGCCACGTGTGCCGGGCGCGCGACCAGCACCACCTCCCGTCCGACACGATGCAGGTGCCCACCCAGCGTCCCACCGATCGCCCCTGCCCCCAGAACCATGTAACGCACGACTATTTCTCCCCGCATCGGATGCCATTCCGAGCACGCAATGGGCTCACCGTCAACCATACCCTCGGACGCGCACGAACGCGCGACAGAATCCGGTGCCTTCCACACGGCACAGCCCACGTCCCGCCGAACTGCTTGCCTCCCACACCGACTGATGGCTTCCATCCGATAGCCATGGCTATCATGTACGTAGACGTGACGCCGTGATTTGATCAAGATGGAGTCAACCGTGCCACAGCTCGAGCTGTTTCCGACGACTCCGGTATCGCGCAAAGATGCCGGCGCCTACTACACACCGGATCATGTGGTGTGGAGCCTGGTCC
>JAKZWC010000420.1:0-17837 GCA_047515735.1 Spirochaetales bacterium
GCCCGCACCAGCCGCTCCACCTGCGCGCCGGTGGCGCAGCAGGCGACGGCGACCAGGCGCGCCTCATTGTCGGGGGTGGCCACCCGCGTAAGGGCGCGTACGACGGAATAGGAAAGCCGGCCGCAGGCCATGGCCGCGGAGAGGTGGTTGAGCTCGGCCAGCGCGGCGGCGACGCGCAGCTTCTCGCGGGCGGCGCCGAGATCGAGGCCGGTGCGCCAGTTGAGCCAGTGGGCACAGGAACGGAAGCCCTCCCAGCCATGGTGGCGGTCGAACTCGCGGAGGTAACAAAGCAGCTCGTAGGTGGCGGCCTGGATGCGTGCCGACAGCTCGGCGATGCGGTCCCCGAGCAGGTCCAGGTCGGGCGGCGCCTCCGGGTTGGGCGGCGCTGCGCTCGCGCTTTCGGCAGCGGTGGGCTCGCTCGCGCCGTGCGCGACCGGCATGGCGGTCACCGCCGCCGCGGGTTGCTCGGTGGTGGACAATTCAGGCCACGCCGCCGGCGTCGCCTGGCGTGGCAGGGTGATAGTGTCGGATGCCATGCCAGCATGGTACACTTGGTTTTCGACACCCCCCTGCTGGCCCCTGGACGCGCCGATCGCCCGTTTCGGGGTTTTTTCGGTCACAAACCGGCACGGCAGGCCGAGAGCGCGTGCTGAGGGTGGAAATGAGACCGGAATCGGCAAGGTCGGGGGCGTGGCGCAATCCGGCGCCCGGGACCGCGTCAACCCCATCAGGCCCGAAATCAGCTTTTTTTGCAACTTTTTCAGGCACCTGGCCCACAGCAACCCCCACGCTGATCGCACACTCATGGATGTGGTGGCAGGAGAACCACGATGCGGGCAGCGAATGAGGTGTCCGTCGCCGAATCGATGGGGCTGCGACGAGACGGGGCGTGATAGCCCGCGCCGAGGCCGCGCTGCTGGAACACCTCGCGAGTTTCATGCAGGTTATCGGTCAGGGGCGAAAGTACGCGCAGCCGTTACCGGCTGTAAGGGGGAGATCATGAGCCAGCCCGCGACTGCACCGCTGATCGAAGCTCCGGCCGCCACTCCTGTGGAGACGGCCGCGCCGGCGCGCCCGACGATCATCGACTGCGACCTGCACAACGAGATCGATTCGCTCAAGGATCTGTATCCCTACCTGTCGCAGCGCTGGCGCGAGCACCTGGACACGTTCGGCGTGCGCACCCCCAACGGCGGCTACTACCCGCGCTTCATGGACCACCGTGAGGATGCGCGGCCGCCGTCGGGGCGGCCGCCCGGTACGGAGGTGGAGTTCACCGGCAGGCACCTCCTCGACCGCTACAACGTCGCCTACGCGGTGCTCAATCCGGCGGTGTTGGCCAACGTGGCGCTCGACCTGGATCTGGGTGCCGCCCTGGCGCGCGCCACCAACGACTGGCAGGTGGCCGAGTGGCTGGACCGGGATCCGCGGCTGCGTGCCTCGATCATGCTGGCGCCGGAGGATCCGGTGGCGGCCGCCGCCGAGGTGCACCGTTGCGCGCGCGACCGGCGCTTCGTGCAGGTGCTGTTCAAGGGCCGCCACCAGGAACCGATGGGCCGCCGCCGCTACTGGCCAATCTACGAGGCGTGCGCCGAAGAGGGGCTGCACGTGGCTACCCACGCGTTCGGCGCCTACGGCCATCCCATCACCGGCGCGGGACACGCCTCCTACTACATCGAGGACCATCTCAGTCCCGCCCAGGCGGCGCAGGCCAACGTCACCAGCCTCGTCGTGGAGGGAGTATTCGACCGTTTCGGCATCAAGCTGATCTCGATAGAGAACGCCTTCGGCTGGGTCCCCTCGCTGATGTGGCGCCTTGACGCCGCCTGGAAGCTGCTGCGCGCCGAGGTGCCGCACCTGCGGCGGCGGCCCTCGGAGATCATCGCCGAGCACCTCTACCTGACCACCCAGCCGATCGAGGAGCCGCCGCACCCGGCCGACCTGCACCGTCTGCTGGAGCACTTCGGGCCGCTGGCGGAGCACCTGCTGCTGGCCAGCGACTACCCGCACTGGGACAGCGACAACCCCGACGTGGTGCTGCCGCACAGCCTCCCGGAACAGCTCAAGGCGGGGATCCGATACCACAACGCCAGCACCCTGTACGGGCTGTAGCCTCCTGTTGTGAGTCGGCTCGGTCACTCAGCGACGCGAGAAGAAGAAGAGCTAAGTCGATGCGTTGCCCGCGGTCGTTCCTTTCGGTCGGCGCTCGCCGGATCCTGCCCGTAAATGATAAATTGACCTTGATGATCAGGTTGCTGGAGCAAGCGATCGCCGCGATTCGGACCCTCCCGAACGAGGCCCAGGACGAAGCAGCCGCGCTGCTGCTGGACTTGGTCCAGGATGATCCGCGGAGTGTGCGCCTCGGTCCGCAACAGGTTGCGGAGGTCGAGCGCCGTCTCAGGGAACCAGGCTCCTAGGTTACTCATGAACAGGTGCAGGACTTCTTTCGAACGTAAACCCGTTGGTCGATCTCCGATGGAAGATGCGCTCACCGGCCCGCTTGCCTTCTGATCGTGCGGTCTTGGGCGGCGGGAGTCCTGGGGAGGACGGTATGGCGCAGACGCAGTTGACGGTGGAGCAGATGCGGGCGTTCGAGAGCTTCGGGTTTCTGCAGTTTCCCGGACTGCTCGCCGACTGCATCGACGAGATCATCGAAGAGTTCGAGGCGGTGTGGCGGCGCCACGGCGGCGGCCACGACGGCCGGCCGCACGACGGCGAGCGGCGTTCCTGCCTGGTGCCGTTCATCGATCAGAGCGAGCGCCTTTCGGCGCTGATCGACGACCCGCGCAGCCACGACATCATCGCCAGTCTGCTGGGCGACGACTTCAATTACGCCGGCAGCGACGGCAACTACTACGCCGGCGACACCCGTTGGCACTCGGACGGCTGGAATCTGCACGGGCCGCTGTCGATCAAGCTCGCCCTCTATCTCGATCCGCTGACGCGCGACACCGGGGCGTTGCGGGTGATCCCCGGCAGCCACCGCGCGGGCGAGCCCTACGCCGAACTGCTGCAGGAGCGGGTCGGCGACAGCGCCGCGGCCTGGGGCATGGCCGGCCGCGACCTGCCGGCCTGCGCCCTGGAGACGCGGCCCGGCGACGTGGTCTGCTTCAACCACAACACCAAGCACGCCGCGTTCGGCGGCGGCGTTCGGCGGCGCATGTTCACCATCAACTGCCACCGCCGCTACCCGCAGGAGCGGCTGGCCGAGCTGCGCGAGCACATCTCCCACTCGGCCCGCTTCTGGATCGACCGCATCTACGGTCCCGCGATGCTGCGCTCCGCCGGCCCTGAGCGGATGGTGCACCTGGAGCAGATGCTGGCCAACGACGGCCATCTGGCGGAGCTGTCGCGGCAGCGGCGCGCGGAGATGAACGAGCCGTCACGCGGCTGACCGATTGCCAGAAGCGCCGCCGGGGCACGATAATTGGGGGCGAGCGGCCGCGACCGAGCGCCGCTGGAGGACGTTACTGATGAAAATGCTGCTTGGCGGCAAATGGGTAGACAGGGCGGAGAAGATCGAGGTGCGCAACCCGTTCGACGGCTCCGTCGTGGACACGGTACCGCGCTCGGATCTGAGCGACGTTGAGGAGGCGCTGGCGACCGCCGAACGCGGTGCCGCCGTCATGCGCGGGCTGACCGGCTACCAGCGCTACGAGATCCTGCACAAGGTGGCTGACCTGATGCGCGAACGGGCCGACGACCTGGCGCGCACCATCACCCTGGAAGAGGGCAAGATTCTCGCCGAGGCGACCATCGAGGCGACCCGCGCGCGAGAGATCATTGTGCTCTCCGCGGAGGAGGCGAAGCGCCTCGGCGGCGAGGTGATCCCACTGGAAGGCGCCCCCGGCGTGAGCGGCAAGCTCGGCTTCACGGTGCGCGTGCCGTGCGGCATCGTGGTGGGCATCAGCCCGTTCAACTTCCCGCTCCACCTGGTGTGCCACAAGGTGGGTCCGGCCTTCGCCGCGGGCAACGCCTGCATCATCAAGCCGGCCACCGACACGCCGCTGTCGGCGCTGAAGCTGATCGAGCTGTTCCTCGAAGCGGGCGCGCCGCCAGAGGCGGTGCAGTGCCTGACCGGTCCCGGCGGCGCCATCGGCAACGCCCTGTGCATCGACCGCCGGGTGCGCAAGATCACCTTCACCGGCAGCCGCGACATCGGCGAGCAGATCTGCAAGGTGGCGGGCCTGAAGCGGGTGACCATGGAGCTGGGCTCCAACTCGCCGCTGATCGTGATGCCCGACGCCGACCCGGAACGGGTGGCCAAGGCCGCCGCCATGAGCGGCTTCTCCAACGCCGGCCAGGTGTGCATCTCCACCCAGCGTGTCATCGCCCACCATGACATCTACGGCGACCTGCTCGATGCCATGACCGAGGCCACCGCCGCCATCTCCACCGGCAATCCGCTGGAGGCGAGCACCGGCATGGGGCCGATGATCCGCGAAGAGGACTCGGAGCGGATCGCCGGCTGGCTCAGCGAGGCCACCAGCGCCGGCGCCCGCGTGCTCGCCGGTGGCAGCCGCAGCGGGCAACTGTTCGAGCCCACCCTGGTGGCCGACGTCAGGCCGGAGATGCGCATCTCCTGCGACGAGATCTTCGGCCCGGTGGTCGGAGTCTCCAAGGTGTCGGACATCGCCGCCGCCATCGCCGCGGCCAACGACACCAACTACGGCCTGAGCGCCGCCATCTTCACCCAGAACGTGGACTGGGCGATGAAGTTCGTGCGCGAGTGCGAGTCGGGCAACCTGCACGTGAACTGGGGCACCCAGTGGCGCGCCGACCTGATGCCGTACGGCGGCCTCAAGGAGAGCGGCATGGGCAAGGAGGGCCCCAAGTACGCGGTGCAGGAGATGACCGAGACCAAGATGGCGGTGTTCCACCTGTCGGAGTAGCGTCCTGAGACCACATCGGCGTGGCCGATCAGCGCGAGCCGGCGGCGCGCCGGACACGAACGGATCCGGCGGCCGGCAGCGCGCGGCCCGCCCGGCGTTTCTCCGCCGGCGTGGTGCCGGTGCGCGTCACGGCCGCCGGCGCGCGTTTCCTGCTGCTGCGCGCCTACCGCTACTGGGACTTCCCCAAGGGGCTGGTTGCGCCCGGCGAGGAGCCGCTGGCGGCGGCGCTGCGCGAGTTGCACGAGGAAACCGGCATCGAGCAGGTGGAGCTGGCGTGGGGCGCGGAGTACTACGAGACCGCCCCGTACGCGGGGGGCAAGGTGGCGCGCTACTACCTGGGCCGGACCGGCCGGGAAGCGGTGACATTGCCGGTCAGCCCCGAGCTGGGCCGCCCCGAGCACCACGAGTACCGTTGGGTAAGCGCCGACCAGGGGTACGCTCTGCTGGGAGACCGGGTGGCCGCGGCGCTACGCTGGGCCGCCGCCCGCTGCGGCTGAGGACCCGCCCGGCGCGAGTGCGCCGCCCCCCGTGCGGCGCGCGTCCAGCTCGGCCAGCACCTGCCCGGTATGCTCGCCGAGCGCCGGCGCCGGCGGCCGCGCCTGCTCCGTCGCCACCCCGGCGAACTTGAGCGGGGTGCCGGGGACCAGCAGGTCGTCGCAGCCGGTCACCGACAGCAGCATGCCGCGGGCGGCGAGCTGCGGCTCCTGGAACAGGTCGGCCACGGTGTTCACCGGCGCCGCCGGAACGCCGGCCGCCGCCAACCGCTGCAGCCAGGCGGCACTGGATTCCCTCTCCAGCGCCCTCTCCAGTTCCTGCTTCAGCTCCGCCACGTGCTCGGTGCGCGCGGCGTTGCCGGCGAATCGCGGGTCGCTGGCCAAGTCGGGGCGTCCCAGCACCGTGCACAGCGTCGCGAACAGGCGGTCGTTGCCCGCCGCCACCACGATCTCGTCGTCGGCGGTGGCGAAGGTCTCGAACGGGGTGATGGAGGGATGGCGGGTGCCCAGCGGCACCGGCACCTCGCCGCTGACCTGGTAGCGGGCAATGGCGTTTTCCAGCACCGACACCGTGGCGTCCAGCATGCCCAGGTCCAGCATCGCGCCCTCCCCGGTCTGCGCGCGCCGCGCCAGCGCTGCCGCGATGCCGATGGCGGCGTACAGGCCGCTGACGATGTCGGCGATGGAGGTGCCGACGCGCACCCGCCGGCCGGGCCGCGCGGCGGCCGGCGGCGAATCCGGCTCGGTGCCCGTGATCGACATCAGTCCGGAGAGCGCCTGGATGATCATGTCGTAGGCGGGCCGCTGGGCGGCCGGGCCGGTGGCACCGAAGCCGCTGACCGCGGCGTACACCAGGCGCGGGTTGAGCTGCTGCAGGCGCTCCGGCGGGAAGCCCAGCCTGGCCAGCGTGCCGGGCCGGAAGTTTTCCACCAGCACGTCGGCGCGGCGGATCAGCTCGGCCAGCGCCGTGCCTCCTTCCGGCTGCTTGAGGTCGAGCACCACCGAACGCTTGCCGCAGTTGAGGCTGGTGAAATAGGCGGAGGCACCAGGTTCGCCCGCCGTGCCCGGCAGGAACGGCCCGAAGCCACGCGCCTCGTCACCCTCCGGCGGCTCCACCTTGATCACCTCGGCGCCCAGGTCGCGCAGCACCATGGTGCAGAACGGTCCGGCGAGGACCCGCGTCAGGTCCACCACGGTGATTCCCTGGAGGGGCTTCGCACCAGCCATGCGCCGTCACGGTACCGCCATTGCGGGCGCAGCGTCGACGCCCGTGTTAGAATCGCGCTTGGTGAGCCAGCGAGTGCACATTACCGACGTGGTCCGGGGACCGTTGCGCGACCTGGGCGAGGTGGGGACCATCGAGCCGGTCTGGGGTACGCATCGACCCGGCCGCCGTGGCGTGATGCGGCCTGCTGGAATGACGTGTGCCCGGGGGAGCTTGCCGGTAGTCCGACAACCTCCTATGCTAGCCGCCGAAATGCCTGCACCAACAAGTCCCGAAGCGGCCGCGGGGAACCGATCGCGGCCGGCCCGGTACGCCGCCGGCGCCCTGGACCGGGTGGACGCCAGCGCGCTCTCCGCCTGCCGGGGGAGGAGCAGCGCCCCGTGACCTTCGCGCTCATGGCCGGCGTCCTAGTCGCCGCCTACGTTCTTTACCGCACCTTCCGCCGCAAACCGGAACCGCCGCCGGCCGCCACCCCGGAGCCGGCGCCCGAGTCGGAGGCGGCTGCGGAGGCTTCCGAGCAAGAGGATGCGCCGATCGCCACCGCCGACGCGGTGCCTGAAGCGCCGCACGTCAGCAAGGATGAGCTGGTGGAGATGATCGATTCGCTGATCGACCAGTACCAGGAAGAGATCCGCGAGATGACCCCCGCCCAGCAGAAGTCCAAGAAGGCGTCGTGGGCGCAGATCGAGGAGCTCCAGCAGATGACCCAGATCGACTTCTCGGAAGAGGTGATCGAGCGCTTCTGGGGCTACCGCAAGGGAACCACCCCGGAGATCCCCAATGCCAAAAAACTGTCCCTCGGGCGTGGCGTTTGGTATACTATGCGGCAGCCGGAAAACGAGTAGCCTAGAGAGGCAACGCCATGCAGAATGAAATTCATCCCAGATACGGGTTTGTCGTGTTCAAGGACACGTCCTCCGACTTTTCCTTCCTGAGTCGCTCCACGCACTCCTCCAAAGAGAGGATCACGTGGCAGGACGGCAAGGAGTATCCGTTGGTCAACATCGAGATATCGAGCGCCTCGCATCCCTTCTACACCGGCAAGCAGACCCTGGTGGACAGTGCCGGACGGATCGAGAAATTCCGCCGCCGCTACGGTCTCAGGCAATCCTGAGGCTGGCGCCGGCAATTTCGCTCAGCCTGCGACTCCCCCAAGCCGAACCTAGAAAAAAGCAGAAATCCTGCGCCTGGGGGAATCGTGTGCCCACACCCTGACTCTGATTCGAGCGAAACCACTACTACGGCGGCGGGCCCGGTGCTGCCGGAGCCGCGCCATGTCGCCATTGGCAGCGGCGCCGCCGCTGCTCCGTCGGCGGCGTCCGGAAGCGGCCATTTCTACAGTGTTCGCGGGGGCCGACCGCTGCGTGGCGAGATTCATGTTGCCGGAGCGAAGAACGCTGCCCCCAAGCTGATTATCGCCGCGCTGCTGGCGTCCGAGCCGAGCGTCCTGGACAACGTGCCTCGTATCGGCGAGGTGGAGTTGACGCTGCGCATCTGTTCCGCCCTCGGCGTGCGCTGGCGCTGGCTGGGTGAAACCAGCCTCGAGATCGACCCGTCCGTCGTCACCGACTGGCGCATCCCGGCCGACGTGAGTCCGGAGCACCGCTGCTGTGTGATTTTTCTGGCGGTGCTGTTGCAGCGAGTCGGCCGCGCCCAGATCGCCTTGATCGGCGGCGATGCCATCGGCCGGCGGCCAATCGACTACCATCTCGCCGGACTGCGCCGGCTGGGCGCCGAGGTGGAACGCAGCGACGGGCTGACCCGCTTGCGATGCAGCGCGCTGCGCGGGAGTTCCATCCGTCTGGACTATCCCAGCGTAGGTGCCACCGAGCAGCTGCTGCTGGCGGCCGCGTGCGCCGCCGGGCGTACGGTGATCGGCAACGCGGCCATAGAGCCGGAGGTTTGCAACCTGGTGGGGTTTCTGCGCGCGATGGGCGCCTGCATTCACCAGCGTGGGCGTACCTGGGTGATCGATGGGGTGGCGGCATTGCACGGCGCGCGCCACCGGGTAATCGGCGATCGGCTGGAAGCCGCCTCGTACGCAACGGCGGCGGTCGCTACCCGTGGCGACATCTTCGTGCGCGGCGTCGAGCCGACGCACCTGAGCAGCTTCCTCACCATCCTGCGCGCCGCGGGCGGACGGTGCGAGATCGACACCGCCGGAATTCGCTTCCGCGGCCCGCGGACGCCGCGGCCGGTCACGGTGGCGACAGCTCCCCATCCCGGGTTCATGACCGACTGGCAGCCGCCGCTGGTGGTGCTGCTTACCCAGGCCGAGGGCGTTTCCACGGTCCATGAGACCGTCTACGAACAGCGCCTCGGATACGCTACCGCGCTCGGAGAGATGGGCGCCGCAATCGATCTGCACACCACCTGCCTGGGCGACGGTGACTGCCGGTTCCGCGACCGTGGCTGCGTCCATAGCGCGCTGATTACCGGCCCGAGCTCGCTGGTGGCGTGCGATCTGGAAGTGCCCGATCTGCGCGCCGGTTTCGCCTACCTGCTGGCCGCGCTGGTAGCGGAAGGGGAGAGTACGCTCACCGACGTCGGCAACATAGAACGGGGCTACCAGGCGGTGCTCGCCAAGATCCGGAGCCTGGGCGGTCAGATAGAGGATGGCTTCCTGGGCCTGCCGGCTGCACAGCGCGCCACGGCCTGACGCTGCGATCGCGGCGGCAGCCTGGCGATCTCAGCGGATGGAGGGCACGCGGTGAGGCGCTCGTTCCCGATATGGCGCGAACGGCTGCGCAGCATCATTTTCCTGGCCGACACGCGCGCCGGCAGGTTGTTCGATGTCGCCCTGATTGCGGTGATCATCGCCAGCGTCCTCGTGGTGATGATCGAGAGTTCCGTCACCGCCGGGGAGGCCTGGTCCATGCCGCTGAGGTGGGCGGAGTGGGCGTTCACCATGGTTTTCCTGGTGGAGTACCTGCTGCGCCTGATAGCCGTGCGGCGGCCGCGGCGCTACGCCGTCAGCTTCTTCGGGATGATCGACCTGTTGACGGTGCTGCCCGCGTTCCTCGGACTGGTGCTGCCCGGCAGCCACTACCTGGCGGTGTTGCGGCTGTTGCGTGTGCTGCGCGTATTCCGGGTGCTGAAGCTGGTCCCCTACATGGCGGAAGCCGAGGCGATCATCCGCGCCCTGCGCGCCAGCCGGCGCAAGATCACCGTGTTTCTGTTCAGCGTGCTGATCATCGCGGTGGTCCTGGGCTCGCTGATCTACGTGATCGAGGGGGAGGAAAACGGCTTTACCAGCATCCCCCGGAGCATGTACTGGACCATCGTGACCCTCACCACCGTGGGCTACGGGGACCTCACGCCGCGCACCGGGTTGGGGCAGGCCATCGCCGCCGTGATCATGGTCATGGGGTACGGCATCATCGCCGTGCCCACCGGTCTGGTAACTGCGGAGGTGGTCTCCGAGACCATGCACGCCCGTGACCGGCGGTTCTGTCAGGCATGCGGCAGAGCGGGCCATGAGCGTGACGCCGACTTCTGCCGGCACTGTGGGTCGCAGTTGGGCGGAGCATGAGAAAGCGGGCCCGCGAACGGGCTCCCCTAACCCCGTGACGCGGGCGCCGGCTTTCGGTATAGTTCGCGCCGTGTCGTTTCCTAACACCATGCAAGGATAAGGAGCATAGCCCGATGGATGAGATCCTGATTGTGACTTCCAAGGTCAAGAACTACATCAAAGAAGCGGGGATGAACACGGCGGCTTCGGTGGCCGACGCACTGTCGGAGAAAGTCCGCCAGGTGTGCGACGAGGCGATGGAGAACGCCCGTAAGGCGAAGCGCAAGACGGTTCGCGACACCGACATAACCTGAACCGGAAACGCCGGGGCCGGCACTCCGCCGTCACGCCCCGGGATAGTGGTCGGCCTCGATGGCGGGGTTGAGCGCCTCGCGTGATTCCGCAGCCACCGCCAGCGAACCGGTGGCGAGCACCAGGTCGCCGGCGCCGGCGCCGGCCAGCAATTGGTGCAGGGTGGCCGCGACCGGGAGCGAGCTGGCACGCGTGGCAATGCCTGTCGCCTGCAGCGCGGCAGCCAACTCGCCGGCCGGCATGGCGCGGGGATGCCGCGAGCGGACCACGGTAACCGAGTCCGCGAGCGGCCGCAGCAGGCGCAGGGTCGCGATGCTGTTGTGACCCTGCAGGCCGCCGACCAACGGCAGCAACCGGGGCCGCGGCCGCACCCGCAACAGTTCGGCGACCAGTCGCCCCATGGCCCGCTGGCAGTGCGCACCGTCGGCCACCACCGTCACCGGCCGCCGCTGCAACACTTCGAACCGTGCCGGCCAGGTGACTCGCTGCAGCCCCCGGTGGATGTCGGCAGCAGTAAGCGGTACACCCAGATCGATCAGCCGTTCCGCTGCGGCAATGGCCACGGCGGCGTTCTCGCGCTGTGCCGAACCGCGCAGCGGCAGCGCCACCCGATATTCGCCGTGGCGTCCCCGCCAGTGCAGTTGCTGGTGCGACTGCGCCAGCGGGTCGCCGGCGAGCGGCCGCCGCGCGCGCGCGACCTCGTCCAGGCGCGCGCCCTGACGCTCCGCCGCCTGCGCCAGCAGGGCACGCACCGAGGGAATCTGCGGCGCCACCACCACCGGCACCCCCGGTTTGATGATCCCGGCCTTGGCCCGGGCGACCTCGAGCAGGGTGGTGCCGAGCGCGGGCATGTGATCGCGGCTGATGTTGGTTATCACGGACAGCACCGGTTGCACTATATTGGTGATGTCGTCGCGGCCGCCCACGAACGCCTCGACTACCTGGAAGGCAGTCCCCACCTCACGGAAGTGATGCATCGCCATTGCCGTCAACAGTTCGAGAGTAGTCACCTGAGCGCCCTGGCCGGGGAGCCCGGAGTGGCGTGCCACCGCCTGCGCGGCCGGCAGGACGCGGGCGAACAGGGCGGCGAACCGGTCGCGGCTGATCGGATCCAGGCCCAGCCGGATGCGCTCGACCATGGAGTGAAGGTGGGGGGAGGTGAACAGCCCCACGCGCAGCCCCGCGCTGCTCAGAATCGAAGCGATCATGGCCGCCGTGGAGCCCTTGCCGTTGGTGCCGGCGACGTGAATGGTGGGAACCTCCAGGTGCGGGTTTCCCAACTGCAGGAGCAGGGCCCGCATGCGCGGCGCGCGATGGCGCGGACGGTCGTCTGGAGCGACGCCCGGGTCCACGGCGCTCAGGTCCAGCAGGCGTTCGAGGGCCGCCCGGAAGGCAGCGTGCTCGCTCACGGCACGACGGTAACCGGCGCCGAATCGCGTGTAAAGACGGCTGCTCCGCAAATAGTGTCCAGCGGGCGAAACCCTGTGCGCCGGTTTCATGGTCTCCGGCGTTACGGAGCGACCGTGCCTACTGCTCCGCAAATGCCGGCCGGCAGGCGATGCCTGGGTATCGATTTTCGCCGTGTTCCGTGTCACGGAGTGACCGTGCCGGCGCGCTGCCGATCCCGGGGGCGGCGCCGTGCGAGGGTGCCATGCTGACCGGCGTGCGCAAGGATCGGGACTGGCTGGCGGCCGCGGTCTATCCCGGTCGCGGCATTGCCGTCGGCGGGACCGCGGACGGCGCCGCCAGCGTGCAGTTATATTGGATCATGGGGCGGAGTAGCCGCAGCCGCAACCGGCGCTTCATCAATGACGGCGCGGGAGCGGTGCAGGTGGTGGTGGCCGACGCCGCGGCCGGAACTCCCGGCGGCGACACCAGCCTCATTCTGTACCGGGCGGCGGCGGTCGCGGACGGCGCCTGGCACGTGGTCGCGAACGGCGACCATACGGAGACCATCGTGACGGGGCTGGAAGGCGGCGACTCCTTCGCCACCGCCTTCGCGCGTCGGGACGTGGAGCCCGACCCGCCTCACTACACGCCGCGCATTGCCGGCGTGGTGTCCGCCGACGGAGCCGGAGGCTATGAACTGGCCATCATCAAGACCGCTACCGGCGACCCCCGGCAGGCGAGCTTCCAGCACTTCGCATACCGGGGGCCGCGGCCCGGCTGGGGGCACTGCATCACTACCTACGAGGGCGACGGCACGCCGCTGCCGCCGTTCGCCGGGGAACCGTTTCCGCTGCCCCTCGCAGCCACCCCGCTGCAGGCGGTGCGGGATCTGTGGGACTGGCTCGACCGCGATCACCGCGTGGCCGCGCTGGCGAAGTTCATCGACCGCGCCACGGGAGCGGTGAGGGTGCGGATCATCAACCGATACGGGGGCGCCGCCGGCCGCTCGGGGGGTGCCCGCTGATGGCGCTGATGGCGCTGATGGCGCTGATGGCGCTGATGGATCGCTGCCGCCGTTGCGACTGGTGCGCCGGGGACGAACTGATGCAGGCGTACCACGACACCGAGTGGGGCACGCCGATATGGGACGATGACCGCCGGCAGTTCGAGTTCCTGGTGCTGGAAGGGGCGCAGGCGGGACTGAGCTGGCGTACCATCCTGCACAAGCGCACCGGCTATCGGCGCGCGTACCGGGACTTCGAGGTGGCGCGGGTGGCACGCTACGGCGAGGCCGAGCGGGCGGCGCTGCTGGCGGACCCGGCCATCGTGCGCAACCGGCTGAAGGTGGCGGCGTCGATCGGCAACGCCCGCGCCTTTCTCGCCCTGCAGGAGCAGTTCGGCAGCTTCTGTTCCTATCTGTGGGGCTTCGTCGGCGGCCAACCCGTGGTGGGCGGGTGGCGCAGCAGCGGCGAGGTTCCGGCCGAAACCGAGTTGTCGCGGCGGGTGAGCCGAGACCTCAGAGCACGCGGCTTTCGCTTCGTGGGCCCCACCATCGTGTACTCCCATCTGCAGGCGGTGGGAGTCGTCAACGACCACGTGACCGGCTGCTTTCGCTTCGCCGAGCTGACCGCTGCCGCCGGCACCCGAACGCCTGCCACCAATTCCAACACATCAAGGAACCTGATATGAGTCCAACCAACAGTGCCGAGCGCCGTCTGGCCGTCCTGATCGACGGCGACAACGCTCAGGCTTCGCAAATCGAACACGTCATGAAAGAAATCGTGAAGTTCGGCGTGGTCACCATTCGCCGCATCTACGGCGACTGGACCACGACGCAACTCGACTCGTGGAAGAAGAAGCTTCCCGTGCACGCCATTCAGCCGATTCAGCAGTTTCGCAACACGGTAGGCAAGAACGCCACCGACTCGGCGATGATCATCGACGCCATGGACATCCTCTACAGCGATCACGTCGGAGGGTTCGTCATCGTCTCCAGCGACAGCGACTACACCAAGCTCGCGATTCGCCTGCGTGAGGCGGGCATGGAGGTGGTCGGGATCGGCAAGCACCAGACTCCGAAGCCGTTCGTCAACGCCTGCAACGAGTTCCGCTACGTCGAGAACATCATGAAGAGCTACGACGAGATTGACCGGCGCCGGCGGCCCGCACGGCGCCGCGACAGCGCTGCCGGCACGGGGACGGAGCCGGTGGTAAGCGATCCGGGTGCGAACGGCGGACTGGGCATCGAGGACGCCAGCGTCGACGCGGACCTGATCTCCATTGTCACCGAGGCTCACGAAATGGTGGATCAGGAGTCGGCGTGGGTGGACCTGCGCAAGATCGCCAACAACCTCAAGAAGCTCGACCCGGCGTTCGACCCGCGCACCTACGGCTCCTCCAAGCTGGCCAAGATCATCGCCGCGCGCGGCGATGCGTTCGAGGTGAAGCGAGACCGGGTCCGGCAACGCACCATGGTGCGCGTCAAGGAATCGGTCGATCGCTGACCGTGACGCTCAGCTACGCCGCCGCGGGGGTGGACATTGACGCCGCCGATGCCGCCAAGCGCGACATGGCGCGCCAGCTCGCGCCGCGTGACCGCCGCATCCTCAACGGGGTGGGACCCTTTGCCACTCTCATCGACGCCAGCTTCTCCGACTACCGCCATCCGGTCATCGTCTTCAAGACCGAGGAGCCGGGCAGCAAGCAGAAGCTGGCGGTCGCCCACGGCGCGTACCGTTCCATCTGCTTCGATCTCGTCAACCACCTGATCGACGACATCGTGGTGATGGGCGCGGTGCCGGTGGCGGTCCAGGACGCCATCATCTGCGGGGTCCTGCAGCGGCAGGTGGTGACCGCCATGGTGGCGGCGCTGGCGGAGGCGTGCCGGGCGCAGGAGTGCAGCCTCACCGGCGGCGAGACCTCGGAGCAGCCCGGGGTGCTGGAGCCCGGCACCTACGTGCTGACCGCCAGCGTGGTCGGAGTGGTGGAGCGGGCGGCGGTGATCGACGGCAGCCGCATCGCCGCCGGCGACACGGTGCTGGCGCTGGCCTCCAACGGGGTGCACACCAACGGCTTTTCGCTGGTACGGCGGCTGCTGCAGGACGACCCCGGCCTGGGCGAGCGCCCGTTGGGCGGATCGACCGTGCTGGAGCAACTCCTGCAACCGCACCGCTGCTACCTGCCCGCCCTGCGTCCCTGTCTGGGCCGCGCGGAGTTGCACGGGCTGGCCCACGTCACCGGCGGCGGCATTGGCGACAACCTGCGGCGGGTGCTGCCCGCCGGAGTCGGCGCCGAGATCGATCTGTCGCGCGTCGAGGTGCCGGAGATCTTCGGCCTGTTGCGCAGCGCCGGTGAGGTGGCCGACGCGGAGATGCTGCGTGTGTTCAACGTCGGCGTGGGCATGGTGGCAGTGGTGGCCCCGGGCGCCGAAGACGCGGTGCGGTCGGCGGCGGCCGCCACCGGCGTGGCCTGCTACCCGGTGGGCCGGATCGTGGCGGCCAACGGCACCGAACCTGGAACCGTCGTGTTTCACGGCACCCTGCGCTGGTGACCGGCCGCCCGCAGCCCGAATTGCAGGGCGCAGCAACGCACGGAGTCGCTGCACCGGCGGGAGCCCTATCCGGGGAAGGCCTGCTGCAGCGCATCGCCCGCGTGGTGGCGGCGATCCCGCGCGGACAAGTTGCGACCTACGGCCAGGTGGCGGCGCAGGCGGGCAATCCGCGCGCCGCGCGGCAGGTGGCGTGGGCGTTGCGGGTCTACGCCGGCCGCGGCCTGCCGTGGCATCGCGTGATCGGCGCGAGCGGCGTCATCCGCCTGCCGCAGGGCAACGGGCTGGAGCGCCAGCGGGCGCTGCTGCGGGCCGAAGGGGTGGCGGTGGACGGTAGCGGCCACCTCCACCTGGCTTCCTACCAGTGGCGCCCGTGAGCGCCGGCGCTGCCGCGCCGCACCGGGGGGTGTGCCGCCCCGTGCGCCGCTACCCGCGGCTGTGTTACGAGGAGAAACGCTACCCCGACGGGCGCCGCAACCGCTTCCGCGCCCGCGTGCTGCTGCTGCGCCCGGCCCACGGCGTGCTGCACTTCGTCAGCGACCGCGCCTACGATCTCGGCGGCATCTACCTGCCCCGCCGCACGGTGACCTTCGGCCTGTTCTGGGAGGATCGCCCCTACAACCTGTACGCCTGGATGGCCCCCGACCTCAGCGCACCGCGCGCGCTTTACTTCAACATCTGCGACCAGGCGACGCTGAGCGCGCAGCGCTTCGACTGGCGCGATCTGTGGGTGGACATCCTGATCACCCCGCACGCCGCCCTCCAGGTGCTCGACCGGCACGAGATCCCCGCCACCGCACCCCCGCCGCTGCGCGCCGCCATCGACGCCGCCGTGGGCCGGGTACTGGCCGAGCACTGCGCAGTAGCCGGCTACCTGCAAGCCCTGCTCCCCACCCTCCGCCACCGCTCCGCAACCTGGTAGAGCGGCCCGCCTTGCGAGTGTCGTTGCGGAATGTGGAATTTTGTACAATACTTGGGAAACGGGAGATTGGAGTCCGCATGCAGCAAACGCTCTCAGTTTCTGAAGTCCGCGAGAAGCTCGCCGAGGTCACGGGGCGCGTACAGTTCGGCGGAGAACGAATCGTGATGCAGAAACATGGCAAGATCGTGGCGGTGCTGGTGCCGCCCTCGGATCTCGAGGCATTGGAGGCGCTGGAAGATCGGCTTGATTTGCTTGACGCTCTTGATGCGCTCGCGGACTATCGCGCGAACGGCGGCGTCGATCTGGAGGTCCTCAAGAAAGAACTCGGTCTTTGACCTACCGAGTTGTCATCTCCAACAACGCCCGGAGGGATCTTCGCCGCATCGCCGACCGGCCGACACTACGTCGGCTGTCCGACACGATTGCAGCCTTGGCACATGACCCGTACCCACCCGGCGCCCGGAAGCTCGGAGGCGTCGTGCCGGTCTGGCGCCTCCGTGTGCGCGGCTGGCGCATCTGCTACACGGTCGAGGCCGGACAACTGATTATTCTGGTTCTTATCGTGGCTCGCCGCGGGGATGTCTACGAACGGCTCCGGCGCCGGCTGCGATGACCCGTACACTCGCGCTTATCGATCTATGAACGCTGGACCGCGTTGGGGTTCCTAACTGATACCTGCTCAATCAGGGTGTCGAAGAACCTGTCGAAAGGTTGCGAGAGCGACCGGATCGCTGAGCCAGAGCCGAAATCGACTTCGACCAGGATGAAGTCCTCAACCGTCCCGGTTGTCCAGGACGGTGCCCGGCGACCCGAGAGCGATTCCAGACGGGCGCGCAGCAGGTTCGCCCATGTCGATCGGTGCCGCGGGGAGAAGGCATCTGCGTGGACATTGAATATCACCACGTAGCCGATCACGATCTCCGGAGAGTGAAGCTGAGCGTTGGCGACTTCCCCGATGACGTCGTCGATTCGGTTGGGGACCGTTCCCCGAGGTTCTTCAACAGCGACTTGAGCGACAGTCCCAGCCGATACTTGCCGTCGTACTGCCAGGCGACGTCCCATCTCTTTTCCCGTCCCGCGCCCGGAACGGACGCTTCCTTCTCTACGCCGTGCAAGCCGCGTCGCGTCAGCTCCTGTACGCAGAACTCGGCAAGTGTATCGAGCCGCGCCGTCGACGTGGCTTTTTTTTCCGTAACTGCGATGCGGTATAGTTCGTCCACGGCATGCTGGGCGGTGATCACAGGTCGGCTCAGGCGGTGACGGGCAGATCGTTTGCGGCGGTGACTTCTCCCGCAGACACGTCGGCAGTGCTCAACAACCCTCCGCTTTCGCGGCGCAGACGGTCGAGGCCATCCGCGAAGTACACCGGGTCGACCTCGATGCCGATGCTGTTTCTGCCACAGGCGGCGGCCGCTACCTGGGTAGTCGCGGTGCCGTTGAACGGGTCGAGCGCCGTATGCCCGACGAAGCTGAACATCCGGATCAGGCGGTCGGCCAGGGCAATCGGATAGGGAGCAGGGTGATCACGGGTCGACTCTCCCGGGA
>JAKZWC010000421.1:0-3993 GCA_047515735.1 Spirochaetales bacterium
GAAGCGCCGTGTCCGGGCATCTTCCGCCGGCTGCTCAGCCCTGCCGCACTCCGCCACGTCGAACTGCGCCGTCAGAGCTGCGACCGCGCGCTGCTGCTCGTCGGTGAGTACGTGATCGCGCCAACTCTCCACCCCGGTATCGAATTCGTCGTGCAGCGTCTCACGCCGGCCGGCCGGGATCATCGCCGCCAGCGCCTCTCCCAAGGAGCACAGGTAGGTATCGGCCACCCACCGCGCCAGCTCCAGCAGCGCGCTGTCGAACACCGGCTGCGCGTCCACCCGCCGGCCGATGGCGCGTAGCTCGACACCGGGCGGCGCCCGCCGCGACACGCCGACCACGAAGCCGGTCACCCGCCGCCGGCCGAAAGGCGCTACCACCCGCACGCCGGGCTGGGTCGCGGCGTCCTCCAGGTCCAGGTAGGTGAAGTGCCGGTGCAGCGGCAGGTTGAACGCCACCTCCAGGTAACGCGGCATGGTAGCTGCCTACCCCGGTTCGGCGCCGGGAGCCCTGGATGGCGGGTCGGCAGCGGCGAGCAGCGGTTGCAGGAGGCGCAGATCGTCCCACACCGCCCGCCGCAACGACGAATTACGGAGCACCCCACTGGGATGATAGGTGGTCACCAGCGGGAGGGCGTGGGGCAAGCCGGGAACCTCGTAGTAGTACACTTGGCCGCGTAGCGCGCCGATTGCCATATCGCGCCCGGTCAGCACCTGACTGGCAATGCGACCGACGCTGAGCAGCGCCCGCGGCCGCAGCAGGCGGATCTGGCGTTGCAGGAACGGCAGGCAGGCGCGCGATTCGTCGGGCAGCGGATCGCGGTTGTCGGGGGGCCGGCACTTCACTACGTTGGTTATGAAGCAGTTGCCATCACGCCGCAGATCGATGGCCGCCAGCCAGCGGTCGAGGTACTGACCCGCCGGGCCCACGAACGGCCGCCCGCTACGATCCTCCTCGCGGCCGGGCCCCTCGCCGATCACCAGCACCAGCGGCCGCGCCGCTCCCTCGCCGGGAACCGTGCGGGTGCGACCGGCGCACAACCCGCAGGCGCGACAGGAGGCGACTTCGGCGGCGATCCGCTCCATACCGTCGTCAGCTCCGACTCCCACCTGATCAGCGGACGGCGTTGCGGCAGGGGGGCGCGGCGTGGCGGTGGGGGGCGTTGCGGATGGTGCGGGCTTGGCCGGCTCGACTGCGGCGCCGGCCTCGCGCGGGGTTGTGTCCGGCGCGACATCCGCCGACAGCGGTGCCCCCCGGCTGGCCGCACGCAACCCGGCCGCGGCAACCGCCGCTGCCGCCCCCACCGGTGACGGGGCGGCACTTGAGAAGCGTACGGCCGGGAGCTCTTCGGACGAGCGCTCGCCGGTGGTGTAGTAGTTTTCCACCAGGGTTAGCAGGCGCCAGAAACGCTGGTCGCGGGTCATAGCTCAAAGCGGGGAGGATACCACACCCGCTCCAGGAACAGGCCCCGCGAGGGCGCCGTCTGTCCCACCTCCGCGCGCGCGCGGCGCGCCAGCAGGCAGCCGACATCGGCGGCCGGGGTGCCGATGTCCGCCAACTTCAGCAGGGTCCCCACGATGCTGCGTACCATCTTCCAGAGAAACGAAGTGGCCACGATGCGGAACACCACGTACGGCGCCTGCGGGAAGAAGGCGGCGCTGATCACCCGCCTCACCCGGGAGCGGCTCGGATCGCCGGCAGCCGCGAACACCGTGAAGTCGTGCTCGCCCACCAGGTATGCCGCCGCGCGGTTCAGATAGCGCAGGTCCAGATGCCGGCGCACGTGGTAGCAGTAACGCCGCAGGTGCGGCAGTCCCACCGGTCCGGAGAGAATCCGGTAGTGATACGCCCGCGCCAGCGCCGAGCGGCGCGCGTCGAAGTCGCCCGTCACGGGCCGGGCGGAGAGCACGCGGACATCGGGCGGCAGGTAGGAGTTGGCGGCCACCGCCCAGCGTTCCGCCGGGAAGCTCATCGGCGCGCTGAAGTTGGCGACCTGCCCCACGGCGTGGACACCGGAGTCGGTACGCCCCGCGGCCCGCACCCGCACCGGCCGTCCCAACATGCGCGCCAGCCCCGCCTCCAGCATTCCCTGCACCGTGCGCTGCCCCTGCTGCACCTGCCAGCCGGCAAAGTCGGTACCATCGTAAGCGAGAGTGAGCATGACGTTGGTCTCGCCCGCCGCGAGGCGGAACGGCGACCCGCGGGTCACTCGCCGTCCACCTCGGCTACCGCGGGGTCGCCCTCGATCACGCACATGGCCAGGACCGCTTCCCTCTCGTGGGACAGTGAAATGAACACGCGGGTGCCGCCGATACGCTCGAACGCGGCCCGGGCCGACCCGATGAGGCGCAAATCCGGCTTGCCGCGAACATTGTTCATCACTGCCATGTCACGCAGCGAGAGCCCGGCCAGCCCCGATCCCAGCGCCTTGCCGAACGCCTCCTTGGCCGCGAAGCGAGCCGCCAGAGACAGCAGCACCGCCGCCCCGCTGCGCTTGCGACACTGCTCCAGTTCGGCGGGATGGTAGAACCGCTCCAGCAGGCCGGGAATCACTTGCCAGCGCCGCAGCCGTTGCGGATGCACTACGTCGATGCCGATACCCAGGATCACCGTTCATTCACCATGCGGGTACTGCCGTACCGCCTTCCACCATCCCGCGCCATCCGCCTGCCGTCAACCGGCAGTCGCACCACTGGCCGCCGGCTCCTCGTCCCCCTGCGCTCCTACCTCGGCCACCAGCCGCGCCGCCTGCGCCGCCGCCGCAACGTCGTGGACCCTCAGGATGTCGGCGCCGCGCTGCAGGGCGATGGTGTTGGCCGCCGTGGTGGCGCTGAGACGGTCCTCCAGCGAAGCGCCGAGCAGCTTGCCGAGGAACGACTTGCGCGACACGCCCACGAGTACCGGGCCGAGCGCACGCAGCGCGGGCAGGCCCTGCAGCAGACGCAGGTTGTCGCCCACCCGTTTGCCGAAGCCGATGCCCGGGTCGACGATCAGTTGACGGCGCCGGATGCCGGCGTCCAGCGCGTCGTTGAGGCGCCGTTTGAGCTCCCCCAGCACTTCGCCGACGGTGTCCTCGTAGTGTACCCCCTGCTGCATGGTGCGCGGCGAGCCGCGCAGGTGCATCACCACGGCGGGCACGCCACGTTCCGCTACCAGTCGCCGCAGCCGAAGATCGCGCAAGCCCGAGACGTCGTTGACCATTACGGCACCGGCATCCAGCGCGGCCGCCGCCACCTCGGCCTTGGTCGTGTCGATCGATACCGGCGGACCGCCGGCTGCAACCACCGCCTCCACCGCGGGCACCACCCGCCGGATCTCCTCGGCAGCGGAAACCGGCGTGGCGCCGGGGCGGGTGGACTCTCCGCCGAGATCGATCAGATCGGCGCCCTGTTCCGCCATGCGCAGCGCCACGGCCGCGGCCGCGGCACCGCTCCTGCGGCTGGGCGGGTAGAACGAATCGGGAGTGGTATTGATGATGCCCATCACCAGGGCACGCCGGCAGTACTCGAGCGCCGCGCCCGAGACGGCGATGACACCAGGCAGCGGCTGCCACGCGGCTGCCAGTTCGACGCCGAACTGGTGCGTGCCGGCCGTGGCCTGCCAGCGTGTGGCCACCGTTGCAACGCAACTGCCGGACAGCGTTGCGAACAAGGTTGCGCCGCGCAGCCAAAACTGCGCGCCCGCCTCACGCAGCGCCACCGTAACGGCGCAACGTTGTACCTCGCTGAGGGCGTCGATACGGATCTCGGCCAGGGGTGGCGGAGCGGCTTCCGGAGTTGCCGGCCGCCGGCGCCCGAGAGGGCTTACCCGCACGTTGTGACATACGTCGTAACGCATCATCACGGCCCCGCACCAGGACGCGGCAACATGCCGCGCCCGGCGGCGGTCGGCCCCTATCTCTTCTTGTGCCGGTTCTTTCGCAGCTTTTTCTTGCGTTTATGAGTCGCTATCTTGTGGCGCTTGCGTTTCCGTCCACACGGCATTGGCCAAATACT
>JAKZWC010000422.1:0-3487 GCA_047515735.1 Spirochaetales bacterium
GTGTTCCATCCGAGCAGCAACAGCAGCGGGAAGGCCGCCAGAACTTCCGCAGGCGCATCGATCGGTATGAGTTCGATTTCACCGAGCGGAGTGCCGCAAAACCAGCGTCGTACTCGCTCCGGCGGGAGCTGCAGCGTCTGCAGCCACACGCCGGGAAGAAACGCATCGAGGTAGCGCAGGCCGTACTCCGGGGTCGAAGGTTTCCACTCGTCGCCCCAGCCGCCGAAACTGCGCCACACGACAGGTTCGCGGTCCCCATGCTCGTCCGTGCGGCTGATGCCGTCTACGACGTCGCACGCATAGCGCCCGATCAGGCAGGCCTGGTTGGCTCGGATGGCGCCCTTCCTCGGGTGGGTTCTCACGTATCGACAGAAGTCACGCAGGATCTGCCTGCGCAGCCTGGGCACGAGGTCATTCCGGCCGTAGGAACGCTGGTGATACTCTCTGTAGAGGCATTCCTCGTCCGCAACCTGGGAGGCGCCGGCGACATATGCCAGATGCAGGGACAGCCACCACATTCGAAGGTGCTGGTCTCCCTCCGGGCTTACGTGGGCTCCTTCGGCCTGGTAGGTTCCCCAGAACGGCTTCCCGTAGGCGCGAGCGGCCCCGCGCGCGTCCGCCACGAGCAGGGCGTTGTTGCTCTTGTTGAACTGCGACAGCCCGGCGTCCATTCCGGCTTCGTAGGCGCAGCCGATCCCGACCGCCGAGAACAGCACCCATGGTTGCACCAGCGGATCGGCGCCTCGGGTGGCATTTGCCATGCGTCTGAAGTAGGCGACAAAATCATCGTGGGCGGTGCGCATCGTACGCTCACTCTCGGGCTCACTCACGCGGTGGTACTCGGGTCTCGCAGCGTAACCCCACAGGAAGCCGTCACTCTCGCCCCAGTGATGGCACATCAGGTAGTCGCCGATCTCCCGCCGGATCGCACTCACCCGTTCCGGCGGGGAGGTGGCGTCGGTCTGAAAGTAGAGGCCGTTGTCTCTGCAGAACCGCGCCAGTTCGAGGGCACGCTGATCGCTGTGTCCCACTCGAAGCATGTACAGATCGCCCAACTGTGTCTCTACGAAGTCACGAATGATCTCTTCCCGGTAGCCGGGCACGGCGGGCTGGTGCGTCGAGTCTTCGAATCCGATCCTCATCGGATACGGTTCCTGCTCGACGGCAATCACCTGTTCGACAAGCGCCTCACGACGACACGATTCCGTAACGAAGGTGATTACCGAATCGCACAGTGCTGCGTCCGCCCTGAACCTGATTCCATGCCTGCCGCGGGGCAGCGTCGCCGGCATCGCGGTCAACCGCACAAGCCCAGCCGGGACTTCCACCGACACGCCGTTCTGGTTCAAGCTGCAGTCGAGCACGACCTCGAATTCGTGCCCCTGCTGAACCCACCGCGGGCATGAACGAACTTCCAGCGCCCTCCGTAGCAACTCTTCCAGGTACACCCGGCCGACCAGGAGATAGTCTGTTGCGCTCCTGTTCTGCAGCGTAACGGTAACGGAACCGGGCTCGAGAGACTGCCCCGGTATCTCGACAGAGAGCTCTTCGATCAATGGTACGTTCTGGTCCCGAAAAGACTGCTCTGCCCTGCAGACTTCTTCCCCTGAGACGAATATGCGGTACGGCAGGGAGGCCACGTCGCCGGCGTTCCCGGGACGATGTGCGGATCCCCGCTGCACGACGTGCTCAATGGATTCGCCGGCATCCGCAGCCGCGGCGACGCATCGGAATGTCACCTGAAGAAACCGTTGAAAGCGGTCGGTCGAGCCCGGCCGACTCTCCGGTCGATCGGGAATATCGACGGCAAGCTCGACATGACGACCGGGGGGAGCCCAGGCCCAGTCCGCTCGGAACCAGCGATAGACCGGTGCCGCGAGATCCCCGGCGTGGAGCAGCCGGCGCAGGCGGCCGTCGGCCTTGGTCATCGCTTCCAGTTCCCATGCTTGATCGAGCAAGGGATCGAAGCCGTCCTGGATCACGGTTACGTCCACGTTGCTGTACGGCTGTCCCAGGTGTTTGCGGATGACGCCGCGGTCGATCAGCTCGCCGACCGTGAACTCGAATTCGATGGACTTGGTGGCGAACCTTACCCGGGACCGAGCATCGCCCTCCAGTTCGAACAGGATGCCCCCGAGACGGTTCTGGGCAGTCGGCGGCTCCCAATTCCACTGTGGCCTGTCCAGTTCGACGAGAGTTTCGCGGACGTCGCCGTAGTAGCCGCTGAAATCAATGCGCCAGGAGCGTCGTATTGCTCCCTTGTCTGCGCTGATCCCTCCATCCCAGGTATAGCCCGCGTGCTGCCAGGGATACGGCGCATATTGCATGTAGTAGCCCCAGTGAATGCGGATCTTGTGGATGGGGCCCATGGCGTCCGCTGCTCTATGACTCCGGCAGTTCTGTGGCGCTAGCGCGGCCACATTACCGGCCAGTAGGGGCCGGCGAACGGCTGTCCCGGACGGGCGTCGGGACCGAGAAACAGCATGTTCGGGTGATACTGGGTGCTCTCCCGATAGCTGGTGTCGCCCGGCATCATGTGCGAGATGAGGCACAACCGCGCGGTATCGCTCAGGTTGGGGCCGGAACCGTGCAGCGTGAGGCAGTGGTGGAAGCTCACCTCGCCCTCGCGCAGCACGCACGGCTCGTCGATCCAGGCGCCGCTGGTCTCCTGCGTGGACAGCCGCGCCTGCAAGCCGTCCAGATCTGCTCCCCGCGGTCACGGTGAGGCGAACTCGACCGTCACCTCGCGCAGTGACGGCGTGCTGCAGCCGGCGAGCGAATTGAGCGTCGCCTGATACTGCAGCCAGCGCTGCGCGCCGCGGAACCCGACCACCGCGCCCGGTGCCTGGAAGGTGCTTCCGGCGCCGGCGGCCCCGTGCCACAGCGCACGCTCCAGCTCCTCACGCGAGCCGGCCCAGCGCAGCTGCAGCTCGACGGCCGTGCGCGGCGGCGTGCTGGCGCACCAGTCTATCCGCACGGGCCGCCGTCCGGCCAGCTCGCAGGCCGGGGAACGGTAGCGCTCGCACGGCTCGCGGGTGAAGGCGTTGCCGAAGTCGCGCGGGGTGCTCAGATGCGGCCCCATGCCGGGCAGCCGCGCCGGATGCTCCAGGTCGAGCCCGTCGGGGCCATTTCTGAACAACAGCGAGTCGACGCGATGGCCCAGGTCGGTGCGATGGCATACGGCGAGGACGTCGCGCCACCCATTGGCGGTCAGGTCGAGCACCTGAAAGGCGCAGCTCGACTCGCAGGGGATGGCGGTGGGATGGTCGAAGTCGAAGCCGTTTGCCGTGCCCCAGTAGATGTGCGCCGGCAGCACGCGGCTGGAGGCGGTGGAATAGGCCGGCACCAGCAGGTCCAGGTGGCCGTCGCGATTCACGTCGGCGACCGTCAGCAGAATGCTCGAGGCGTCGGTACGGCGGAACTCGCTGCGCTCCGCGGCGTAGCCGTCGGGGCCGCCGTAGAGAATGTGGAAGCCGCTGTCCATGCG
>JAKZWC010000423.1:0-3286 GCA_047515735.1 Spirochaetales bacterium
TTCGTGACCTGCGTTGCCGATTCCGAGTTGCGGGTCTACCTGGACAACGCGTGCCGTCTCGATGGCGCGGTCGATGGCGCCGTCCGCGCCGGCGGCCCCGCCGATCTGCCGGCCATGCGGGCCCTCTACAATCAGGTTCACGCCACCCGCCCGTGGACCGTCGCGCGCGGTCCGACCTGGGACCGCGTGCCGCAGGCAGGAGAGTGGCAGCCCGGCTCGGAAGTGCACCTGGCGGAGCGCGGCGGCACGCTGCAGGGATACCTGGTGCTGCGTTCGCACCTGTTCGGTTGGCGTTCGCGACGCTTCGAACTGCGCGAGATCGTGGCCCGCGACACCGCCAGCGCGGGCGTCCTCCTGGCCTACGCCCTGCAACGTGCCCGGCAGCTCAACTACGACCGGATGACGGTCCACGAGCCGCCCGACTCCCCGGTGGCCCAGGTGGCGCGGAGCGTCGGGTGTGAGCTGGTAAACCGGTATTGTGCCGCCGGCGGCGGCATGGGGAGGATTCTCGACCGCGCACGGTTCGTGGACGGCATGGTCCCGGAGCTGACGCGGCGGGGACGCGCGGCGGGAGTCACGGAGTCGGCGGCAGTGCCGGCGCTGGCGGCGCTACGCTGCGGCGGGCTGGTGCCGGACGACGGCGACCTGCTGCGGCTGGTGGTCGGCTACCAGCGCCTCGACGAGGTGGCGGACGAGCGTCAGGGAGGCGACGACGCGGCACGGGCGGTAGCCGCGGCATGGTTTCCCGGCGGCGGCGCCGCCGTGCTGCCGGTGCCGTTCGCCCACCACCTCGACCACTACTGATGCGCCTGCCGGGCCAGGCCGCAAGGTTTGCTGCATGATCTGGGGAATTGCCCTGGCGGTCGTCGTGGGCGCGATCATGGGGTTGGCCGGCGCCGCCGGCTCGATCCTCACGGTGCCGATCCTGGTGTACGTGGTCGGGGTCGACGCGGTCACCGCCACGGCCTACTCGCTGTTCGTGGTCGGCGTCACCAGCGTGGTGGGCGCGGCCAGCTACTGGCGGCGCGGCTTGGTGCACGTACGTGCCGCGGTAGTCTTCTCCATTCCCTCGCTGCTGGTGGTGTACTGCACTCGGCGCTGGCTGGTGCCGGCGATTCCGCAGCAGCTCGGCACGGTGGCCGGGATCGAGGTGAGCAAGGAGCTGTTCATCCTGGTGCTGTTCGCCGTGATCATGGGGCTGGGCGCCCTGTCGATGATCGTACGGCCCCGCTTCGCGGTGGACGTGATCGGCAGCGGCGGCGCCGGCGGCGACCGCGACGCGCCCGAAGCGCCGCGGCCACATGCCGAGACCGCGGTCGCGGCACCGGTCAAGGTGAGCATCCCGCTGATAGCGCTGGAAGGGACCGTCATCGGTGTGCTCACCGGCGTGGTGGGGGCGGGAGGCGGCTTCGCCATCGTGCCCGCGCTGGTAGTGTTCGCGCGCCTGCCGATGCGCGTGGCGGTGGGCACCTCGCTGACCATCATCGCCGCCAAGTCGCTGTTCGGCTTTCTGGGGGACATCGCCGTGGAGAGCAGTCTCGAGTGGGGGCTGCTGCTGGCATTCACCGCCCTGGCGGTGGTGGGAATCCTGCTCGGCAGCCGGCTGGCCCGCCACGTGCCGGGAGCCAGGCTGCGGCCGGCGTTCGGCTGGTTCGTGCTGGTGGCTGCGGCCGGCATCCTGGTGCGCGAGCTGGTGCTCGGTTAGGTGCCGGCCGCGCCGGGGCTGCCCGTGGCCGCGGCCCCAAGCGCCGGCTACTCCGCTGTATAGTGGCCGCCATGGATACCATCATCAAGTCGGAATCGGAACTGCGGCGGCTGGTCGAGGAGGTGGCGGCGGCCGTGGGCACGGACGCGGACGATGCCGCTACCCTGGCGAACCACCTGGTGGGAGCGGAACTGTGCGGCGTGCAGACCCACGGCATCTTTCACCTCCCCCGTTACCTGGAGGAGATCTCCAATGGTGAGTTGCTGCCCGCGGCAAAGCCGCGCGAGGTGCAATGCGGCGTGGCCAACGTGCGGGTGTCGGGTGAGCTCGGGTTCGGCCAGATCGCGGCCGAATACCTGGTCCGCGCCACCATACCCCTGGCCCGCGAGGCGGGAGTCGCGGTGGGCGCGCTGGTGCGCTGCAACCACATCGGGCGCCTCGGCCACTACGCGGAGCTGGCCGCGGCCGAGGGGCTGATCTCTCTCATCTGCGCCGGCGGATTCGCGGTCACCGGCGCCCGCGCCGCACCCTTCGGCGGGCGCCAGCGCCTACTCGACACCAACCCGTTCTGCATGGGCTTCCCGGCGGCCAGCGAAGCGCCGGTAGTGGTGGACTTCGCCACCACCGCGCTGTCGGGAGTGAAAGTCGCCAATGCCCAGCAGCGTGGTGAGCAACTGCCCGCGTACAGCATCGTCGATCGCGCGGGACGGCCCACCACGGATCCGGAGGACTTTGTCGCCGGTGGGGCTTACCTGCCGTTCGGGGGCGCGGGCGGCGGCCACAAGGGCTACGCCATCATGCTCGCCGTGGAAATGCTCGGGCGTCTGTTCAGCGGCGCCGATGCCCACGCGGTGGCCGGCGAAGGCGTGCCGCTGATGCGCCACCAGGGCGTGACCATGCTGCTGCTGCGCGGCGACCTGTTTCAGCCGCTGCAGCATTTGCTGGAGGGCAATGACGCGCTCCTGGAAAGCCTGCGCACCAGCGAGCCCGCGGCCGGCTCCAAGGAGGTACTCTATCCGGGGTTGGCTGAGATGCGTACCCGCGCGCAACGCCGCCGCCATGGCATACCGCTGGCGGTGGACATCTGGCAGCGGTTCGCCGCCGCCGCGGCCCAGGTGGGGGTCGACTGCGGCTGACTTCGGCGCGGCGGCCTACTCCACCGCCTTGAGGTTGAGCTCCTTGGCGAAGTGGCACGCCGCGAAGTGCCCCGGCTCCACTTCCTCCCAAGCCGGCGCCACGGTCTTGCACTCGTCCTTGGCGTACACGCAGCGCGGATGGAAGTAGCAGCCGGAGGGCGGGTTGGCGGGGTTGGCCACCTCACCGGGGAGGATGATGCGGTCCATCCTGGTTTCGGGGTCAGGCTGCGGTACTGCCGACAGCAGCGCCTCGGTGTAGGGATGCTTGGGATTGCCGAACAGTTGCTCGGCGGTAGCCATCTCCACCATCTTGCCGACGTACATCACGCCGACGCGGTCGGAGATGTGCTCGATCACGCTCAGGTCGTGAGCGATGAACAGGTAGGTGAGGTTGAAATCCGCCTGCAGGTCCTGGAGCAGGTTCAGGATCTGCGCCTGGATCGAC
>JAKZWC010000424.1:0-3812 GCA_047515735.1 Spirochaetales bacterium
GTACGGGTCGGCCGCCAGGTCGAAGAGCTGGGTCTCCGGCAGCGGCGCCCCGTACCACTGCTCGACCGTGGCCCGATCGGCGGCGTAGCGCGCCAGCCAGCCGCTGTCCACGTAGATGGGAATACGCCGGTAGCTGCGCAGTAGCTTGTAACGCGCGCCGCGGACGGCGCGGCTCGGCGTGTAGTACCAGCTGCCGCTGCGGCGGCCCCAGTTGAATTCGCTGAACGCCCACTCGCGCGTGACGGCCGCGCGCCCGCCGGCGAGGTAGGACGCCCAGCTCAAGCCGTGGATGGCGGCCGGCGCCGGCACCCCGCACAGCTCGCACACGGTGGGCAGCAGGTCGACGCTGCTGGACAGGCGCTCTACGGTGCTGCCGGCACTGATCACGCCGGGCAGGCGCAGCAGCAGCGCGGTGCGTAGCCCGGAGTCGTAGGTGGTATGCTTGGCGCGGGCCACCGCGGGTCCATGCTCGGTGGTGAACACCACCAGGGTCGAATCGCGCAATCCGGCGGCATCGATAGCCGCAAGGATCCGCCCGACACGCGCATCCATCTCCCGTATCTGCCATGCCAGGGTGGCCAGGTCACGCCGCGTGGCGGAAGTGTCCGGCAGGTATCCGGGCACCGCGATCCGCTCTGTCAACGCCAGGTCGTAGTCCGGGCCGAAGGGGCGGTGACACTGGAATAGCGACACCGACAGCAGGAACGGTGCGGAAGAGGCGCGCTGTGCGCCGATGAAGGCCGCGGCGGCGGCCGCCTTGTCGTCGTCATCCACGGCGAGCTGCTCGGAGAACCCCACCCACTGAGGATCATTGAGAATCATCAGGCGCCCGCACACCACGGTGCGGTAGCCGGCGTCGCGGAACCGCGCCGCCATGCAGGTCGCGGTCGGTGCCAGCGACTCCTGACCGGTGACGCCCACCTCGTGCGGCATCAGTCCGGTGAGGATCGAGGCGCGGCTCGGCATGCAGATCGGCGCGGTAGCCGTGTGCCGGGTGAAGCGCACGCCGCCCGCCGCCATCCGGTCCAGATGAGGTGTGTCCAGGTAAAGTCGCTCGTAACAGCCGAGCCAGTCACCCAGATCGTGACAGTCGATGTAGACCACGTTGGGGCGTTCCGCGGCGCGGCTCGGCATGGCGCTCACTCTGCCACCGCCCGGCAACTCCTCACAAGCGCACGAGCCGCGTGCTTGAGTGTTGGCCAATGACGCCGTTGACGGTGTCACGCACGCGTCCTACAGTCCGCCGGGGAACCTTGGCGGATGCGGTTGGGGCTGGTGTCCAACGTGTGGAACGTGCAACTCTCCACGGGCGAGGACCTGGCGGATCTCGTGGCCGCCGCGGCGGCCCGCGGCTACCGGGTCATCGAGCTGCGCCAGAAGTCCCTCGGCGGATACGAGTCGGCGCGCGATGGGCTGCCCGACGTGGCAGCGCTGGCCGCGCTGGCCCGGCGCCTTCCCGAGATGCGCTTCGTGGCGGCGTACGAGGTGCCGTTTCTGCATCCCGATACCGGACCGCACGACCGGTACTTCGAAGCGGCCGTCAGCGTCGCTCGCGCCGTGGCGCAAGACCGGCAGCCGCACGTGCGGCTGGTGGACCTCAGCACGACGGCCGAGCAGCTCGCCGCCTGCGGTGCCGCCGCCGCGGGGCATACGATCGCCCGCCTCACCGCGGCCTTGGCGGACGACGACACGCTGCTGTCGGTGGAGAATGCGTGGCAGCCGTGGCCGTTGCTGGCGGCCGCGATCGCCGCGGCGCGTACCGAACTCGGAACGGCTGCCGGTCGCCTGCGGGTCTGCTTCGATCCCTGCAACTTCGCGTTCATCCAGGAGCCCACGGATGCCGCCGCGGTCCTCGCCTCGTTGTCACCCGAGCAGGTGGGCATGCTGCACTTCAAGCAACGCGGCAACGGCCGCCTCGAGCCGACCGTCGGCGCCGGCGATGTCGACTGGCCGCGTCTGATACCGGTGATCGTCGCGCGCCGCCTGTTCGGCCAGGCGTTGTTCGAGATGGCCGGCCACGAGCGGCTGTGGCACAACCTGGAACGCAGCAGCGCCTATCTGCAGCGCCTGTGGCGGCTGACGGGCACCAACGAACCCTGGGGTTAGCGCCCGGCTGCCGTCAGCTTCCGGCGAACACGTGGTGGGAGTTGCGCGGGATGATGCCGGTGGCAACGCCCTCGGCGGCGACCGCCGCCGCCCATTCGGCCGGATCGTAGTTACGTGCCACGAAGCACTGGTAGTGGGCCGGACAGGCGCTCCGCACCCCGCAGCGGCGCGCCATCTGCGCGCTGCCGGCGAAGAAGGGGAACTCGCCCTCGGTGGGGTGGTTGGTGAAGAAACCCACGTCGGGCCGCAGCTCTGCCACCGCCTCGGTGAGGGAGGCATGGTCGGCGAAGGTGTTGATGGGATCGCCGCTCAGGTAGATGCGCAGCGCACCCGCCTCCACGACATAGCCGAAGTGCGGGGTGTCGGGCGGCGCGATGCCGGCGTCAGGATCGCCGGCCGGCGGCTTGGCGTACACCACGTTGATCGCCATGGTGCCGGCTGCTACCCGCTGGCCGGGGACCACGGCGCTGCATTGGCCCACTTCGACCGCTGTCTCGGCAACGATTTGGTCGATCGACTGCCGCGGCCCGAGGTAGCGCGCCCGCGGCGCCGCCGCGTGAATGCGGGCCACCGTCTCCGAGTTGGTGTGGTCGTCGTGGGCGTGGGTGAACAGCACGAAGTGGGGCGGCCACTGTGCCTCGTCCAGCGGCGGCCGGGCGTGGATGAAGCGCTCGGCCGGCCGCTCGTGCGGAGCGTAAGGGTCAACCAGGAGCAGCGTGCCCGGTCCGTCGGTCAGGGCAAAGCTCGCCTGCTCGAACCAGTGCACCGCGGCCGCCCCCGCGGGCAGGGATAGCTGGGTAAACGGATGCATGCCTCACCCATACCACGCCACGATCACCATGCAAAGCCTGGTCGCAGGTGGCGCAGGGGTCGCTCATCAGTATCCCGCATGATACCGCGCCGGGAAGCAGGCGCGGCGGAGGTCGCGTCGCCGTGTCGCGCTTTGGCTTGCCCCCATGACTTAGCTACACTAATATCGAGCGATGGGCGATATACAGCAGTTCGACAAGCTCGCCATTCGCGGTTTCCGCGGGTTTTCGGCAATTGAACTCGATGGCTTGGGAGCTTTCAACATCCTGTTAGGCGCGAATGATGTAGGTAAGACCTCTATACTGGAAACGATTTTCTTATTGACGAATCTTGCCGAACCCAAACTTCCCGTACGGATTCAGAACTGGAGAAACTATCTAGTACACGAGATTGATGACTTGTCATCTATATTTCATGGGCTCGACTCGAACGAAAAAATTAAGATAACCGGATTCTCTCATGGTCCTGAAGAATACCGAATACTGGAGATCTCATCCCCTGAAATTGAACCATCTAGCGATCAGAAGATCCTACGCAATGACCAACTCTTTACAAGGAAGGAGAATGCCAAAAGAAGGGATGATCAGTCCTCGTCGTTGCTGTACGGCTCACGAGTTCTGCAGTATGACACGACGGTGCAGTCCTCAAGCCAAGAAGATCCGATAATTTTCTCGGTCATGCTGGTTGATCAAGGTGATAAATGGGACGTAGTCAAGAATCCAAGTAATGCAGTCGATATTACATTCAATACGAGAATTCCTGCTAAGTTCATAGGTCCAGCAGTGGGATATGATACGGATCAGATTGGGAAATTGATAATCAATAAGAAGGATGAACTTCTTGTAAAATACTTGCGTGTGATCAATCCATTAATTCAGAGAGTTACGATCCACGGC
>JAKZWC010000425.1:0-6027 GCA_047515735.1 Spirochaetales bacterium
GGTCGGTTCGTCCAGGATCAGGAAGTCGGGGCCTTGGGCGAGCTCCCGGCACAGCCCCAGCTTGAGCCGCTGCCCGCCGCTGAGCCGGCTTACCGGCGTCTCCGGGTCGAGCTCGGCCACGCCCCAGCGGCGCAGCACCTCGGGCTTCCACCGGACCGCCGCGGCGGTCAGCCGCTCCAGGGCCGCGCTGTAGGCGGCCGCTGTTTCCGTGTCGTCAGGAGCCGCCGCCAGCCGCGCGGCGGCCGTCGCCACCTGCTGCTCCAGGCTGGCGGTAGCGCCGAGGAACTCGCCCACCGAGCCCGTTGCACTGCCGTTCGCGCTCTGGTCGAGGTAGCCGACGGTGAGATCGGAAGGGGTCCAACTGATGCTGCCGGCGCGTTGCGGCTGCCGCCCCTGGAACGTCGCCAGCAGGGTGGACTTGCCGCTGCCGTTGGCACCGATCAAGGCCGCGCGGCGGCCGGCTGGAACCGAGAAGGTGACTTCCCGGAGCAGATCCTGGGCACCACGCGAAATGGTGAGATTGGATACGGTAAGCAAGATTCCTCCGCGAATCAACGAACGAGGAGCGCCTACCTGTGACGCTCCGTTACCGCATCCTGCTGCGCATCCCTGCCTCCGTCCGTGAGCCTACCCGTCGCCGCCGTTGGTGCGCAACGGGCTGGTATGGATCGACCTCGTCGGTGCTGCCTGCCCCGGCGCCGGTTCAATCGGCGTTGGCGCGAGGGCGCCGCGGGTAGCGGGCGTTGGGGGCTTCGAGGATCCGCCGTTGGCGCTCGGTCACCACGAGACCGTCGGGCACCGGGTAGGAGGCGCTCCAGGCCCCGCCGTGGTGGTGGTACTTGTAGAACAGGGTGCGGCGCTCGTCCTTGCCCGACCACGGCAGCGGACCATGGGTGAGGGCCTCGGTGAACAGCACGGCGGTGCCAGCCGGTCCGGTGACCCGCTCCACGAAGGGTTGCCGGTCGGTCAGATCGCGCCACTCGGTCGGGAACGGATAGTTGCTCTTGTGGCTGCCGGGCACGCAGGCGAAGCCGCCGTCCTCCGGCCCCACGTCCGCCAGGTTGTAGGCCACGACGAACAGCCCGCTGTGCATGCGGCCATTGCGGAAGTCGTAGAACGTGACCGGATTGTACGGAGTGCCGCCGCCGTGCAGGGTCGCGCCGATCGGGCTCAGGCCGCTGCGGATCACGTCGAGGTATACGTGGTCCATGCGAAACTGCTCACCCAGGATCTCGGTCAGGTGCGTTTCCACGTGACGGTTGTCGAGCAGGTCGACGTATGGCTGCCCCCAGCTCAGAAGATCCCCGAACCGGTGGGTGGACGCATCCGGCGCCATTTCGCGCGTGATGCGTTCGTCCAACAGCGTGTTGAGGGCAGCGAGCTGGTCGGCGCTCAGCGCGTTCGGAATCACCAAGTAGCCCTGCAGGTCGAACAGGTAGCGCTCTTGATCGGTCATCTATGCCTCTCCCGTCTGCGCCGCCTCGCGCAGCGGCTCCACGGCCATCACCTGACTGGGCATCAGATTGGCCACGTTGCAATCGGCCCCGAACAGGCGGAAGTAGTCGGTCAGGTGGCCGTGCCACTTGTCGGGGCCATCCTTCGGCGACGCCACTTCGAACACCAGCGTGGCCAGCCCCAACCGGGCCACGAGCCGGCCCAGCTCATCCTCCGCGCGGTCTCCCAACAGGTCGAACTCGTCGTGGTCGATCATCAGCTTGACCGCGCCCGCGTCGAGGAAGGGCGCGGCGGCCTGGAGGATCTCGTCCGCTCCCGAGGCGCGTACCGGCTCGGCCGGGTCCCAGTGGTGCGGCGGGTGATACTCGAAGATCACCTGCAGTCCGTGCTCCGCAGCCTGAGCACGCCAGCGCTGCCAGCAGCCCGGCGTCACGTCGGCGCCGGTGTTCATGAACTCGATGGCCCGTACCCCAAGCTCGCCGGCCAGGGCGATCGCCGGCTCGACGGTGCCGTGGCGGTAGGCGGCGAGGAAATAGGTATGGTCGAAGTAGGTGGCCACCCCATTGCCGTGATAGGTGGCGATCTTGCGTTCCAGCCATGCCCGCGGCGCGTTGATGATCTGCGCGGGAAGCAGCTTCACGTAGTCGAGCCGCGCTCCGGCGACTTCGAGGAAGTCGGCCAACTCGGCCAGGCCCAGATGTTCGCGATAGCCGGGCGCCTCGTGCCAGCCCACGTCCTTCAGCCACGTCTGGCGCAACGGACGCCGCTTGACGAACCGGGGCACAGGAAAGATCTGATCGACCGTGTGCGGCATAGGAGTCCCCACTGACGCTATCACGAGTCCAGCACGTGAGACCACTTGTCGTAGTCGGCAGTCGCCCATGATAAGCTATATGTGCTGGTATAGTATGTACCTAATGCTCGTAGTCCCACAGGATGGGCACGGCGTTGACACGAAACAACACAAGGTTAATGTTTGCTACTGTGCACCCGTATCGTGGCAGGATCTCTGGCAGTGCCGGGCGACGAGGAGATGGACGCTACGAGTCGTGTGATTAGCCTGGGATCTATGGATCTATGAACATAACTGTTAGTTCCGCGAGGAGATGGCGTGGCGAGGGCCCGGCATCCAAGAAAGGAAGTTGAGGCGATCCTTGCCTAGGCAGAGGATATTGGGTGGACGGTAACTGCCTGCGTCCGGACACCGTTGGGGTTACCTGCGCTGTAACGAGGCGAGCCGGTCGGGCTGCGAAGTTTCAATCTGGTCGACGCCTCGCAATTCTGGAAACTATGCTAAGCAGCAGCTCCGCGCGTTGCAACGATGCCAGCACGAAGGGACGTGTACGGACTGAGTCCCTTGCCTGAGCGGTGGGACGTCCAGGAGAGAAGCATGAAGCTAAACTCTCCGTACGAGTCCATTGTTCGGCATACGAGCCGAGATAGTTAGGATCAACAAATATGTCTTCTTATCAGTTTACTTTGCTAGTAGAAGGTCCGGATCTGCAGAGCGCTACGGCAATTGACGCCCTGTTTGAAGCGGGCTGTGACGATGCACTCGTCGGTCGTACCGACACAATACAATACCTTGACTTCGACCGGGAGGCGCCGACTCCGGAGACAGCGATCATGTCGGCGATTACAGATGTCGAGCGCCTCCCAGGTGTCGAGGTGATCCGGCTCGCCGGTGGTGGGCTCGTCTCCATGGCCGATATCGCCAGCCACACTGGTCGTACACGGGAGAGTATTCGCTTACTCATCACGAATGAGCGGGGGCCCGGGCGATTTCCCGCCCCGGTGACCGATCCTCGTACCCGCTACCGACTGTGGCGCTGGTCGGAGGTCCGCCGCTGGTTCGAGGCCAACTACGCCGATAGACCTGTTCCGAGGGACGACACGGCGTACGATCAAGTTGCCGCGGCGATTAACGCGAGTCTGGAATTGCGTCACTATTGCCGCTCTGTACAGCCCGAACAACGCGCAAGACTCAATCACTTCATCGGTCTGTGAATCAACAAGAGACCATACACGCTGAATCTGCGGGTCGGCGGCGCGCGCAAGACAGACTCAGCACCTGGTCACGCTATCCCCGAGTTGGATCGTGCCCGGGCGAATCACCTTGGCGTTGATGCCGCGCAGCCGGAGCTGCTTGCCGACCGGTGAGTTGATGAATTTCAGGGCATCCAGCCCATACCGCTCCGAGAACTTCCGGCAGCCGGTATGGGGCGGCGCCGTGATCTCGATCAGCGCAGCGCCGATCTCCAGGCGAGTCCCGGGCGGCGCGTTGTCCGCGCTCAAGTCGAGATCGACGTAGAGCTGATCCCCTGCCGGCGGCCAGTACTGCTTCTCTCCGGCCACCAGGGCCATCAGGCGAGCGTTCGTCACCGTGAGCTGCCGGTCAGGGTCGGCCGCATCGTCCGGCTTCGAGTTGTCGCGCGTCTTCCAGTTGTCGCCGACGAGCCCCGCAACGAGATCGAGCTCACCGCGGTCCAGGATTTCCCGCTCATCCGTATCCGGCCGCCGCACGATGACTATCGACACGAAGCACTGCAACGCTACGCCGCCGAGCTGCTGCGCGGCGTGGGCTACCCGGAAGAGCCGGCGCGGGTCACGGCGGCGCATCTGGTGGCGGCGGACGTGATGGGCCACACCACCCACGGCCTGGCGCTGCTGCCGCCCAATCTGACCGAGGCGGACGAGGGCCGCACGGCCCTGACCGGGACCCACGAGGTGGTCTCCGACGCCGGCGCCGTGTGCGTCTGGGACGGCGGCTACCGGCCCGGGGTCTGGCTCACGGCGCAGGCGGTGGACACTGCCGCCGAGCGCGCCGCCGCCCACGGTGTGGGCATCGTCTCGGTCCGGCGCTGCAGCCACATCGGCTGCCTGGCCACCTATCTGGAGGCCGCCACCGAGCGCGGGCTGATGGTGATCGTCACCTGCTCCGACCCCTCGGTGGAGTCGGTGGCTCCCTACGGCGGCACGCGCGCGGTGTACACGCCCAACCCCATCGCCTTCGGGATTCCCACCGCCGACCCGGGCGCCGCCATCCTGGTGGACATCAGCGCCTCCATCACCACCAACGGCATGGCCGCGCGGCTGGCGCAGCGCGGCGAGCAGTTTCCCGGCGCCTGGCTGCAGGACGCCGCCGGCAACCCTACCGCGGACCCCGGCGCAATGACGCCGTCCGCCTTCGGCCGCACCGGCCAGGCGACCGGCACCATCCTGCCGGTCGGCGGCGTGGATCACGGCCACAAGGGCTTCGGCCTGGGGCTGGCGATCGAGGCGCTGACCCAGGGCCTGTCCGGCCTCGGCCGCGACGGGCAGGCCGACCAGTGGGGCTGCGGCGTGTTCGTGCAGGCGCTGGATCCGGCCCGCTTCGCCGGCGCCGGGGCCTTCCTGCAGGCGACCCACTATCTGGCAGAGCAGTGCCGCAGCAGCCCCGCGGCGCCCTGGAGCGACGGCGTGCGCGTGCCGGGCGACGGCGCCCGCGCCCACCGCGCGGCGGCGCTGGCCGAGGGCGTGCCGCTCAGCCCCGGCATCATGCAGGGGCTGGCGCCCTGGGCCGGCAAGCTGTCCGTGGAGCCGCCTGCCCCCGTAGCGTAACGGCTACCCGCGGCGCTCCGCCGGGGGTGCCTCGAGCGCCGCGCGGTCGCGGCGCTGCAGCCAGATCTCGCTTACCTGGGCGCCGCGCCCTGGCCCGCCGCTCTCCTCGTGGAACACCTGCAGGGTGACCGTGCCGCCGGCCGTGCTGCCGGCGGGCAGATCGCAGCTCAGCGGGCCGCGCGGATCCGGCTTGTCGATCCAGCCGTGCACCACGCGCGCCGCACCGTCCCTGCCGACCGCATCCATCCGCACCCGCGGCGAGGCACTGCCCGGCCGGCGCTCGCCCCCGTACACCACCACCACGCGGTAGCCGGCGGCGCAGTCGAGGCCCTCATAGCGGAATTGCAGCGGGCCGCGGCCGATTGACTCGGCGTGGGTGAGCCAGGCGTAGGGGATGGCCTGCGCCGGGTAGGGGATGGCGAACCCTTGCAGCGCCGAATCCAGGAACGAGGGATCGTCGTGAAACCCGGGCCCGGTCACCAGATGGGCCTGCTGGGCCGCTTCACCCAGGTTGTCGTAGCGGCCGCCGGGGCCCGGGTCGGTGCGGCGCAGGATAGCGTCCACCGCGTCGAGCCGTTCTGTCTCAGATCCCAACACGGCCAACTCAGCGCAACGCTCCTGCAGCCAGAGGCGGTCGTTGAGCGGATACTCCAGCCCGTCGAGACTGGCGCCGCGGCGTACCGCCTGGGCGCCGTAGCGGGGCACCGAGAGCTGCACGTGGATGCTCTGGAACAGCGCCTCCGCCAGCGCGTAGACGCGTGCCCGCAGCTCGCCCTGACGCGCCGCGGCGGCGGCCCGGTCGAGGAGCTGCAGGGCGCGGTCGCAGGCCGCCCGCGCGCCGCTGTCCGGCGCGCGTCTGAGCTCGCCCATGGCGCGGGTCCAGGCGGCGCTCTCGGCCAGCGCCCGCTCGCGGACGTAGGCGTCGGAACAGGCACGGTAGAGGAGCTGCAGGAAGCGCCAGCTCTTCAGCAC
>JAKZWC010000426.1:0-5085 GCA_047515735.1 Spirochaetales bacterium
CTCCTACGGCGTCGTGAGCGTGGTTTACCCGCAGGTGCTGGGATGGGCGCTCCGCCATCCCCTGCTGGTCATACTTCTTGCGGTTGTCCTGCTGGGCGGCTCCTTCAGCCTGGTGCCGCTGCTCGGCACCGAGCTGATCCCCGAGATCCGCCAGGGCACCATCGTCGCCGACGTGGAGCTGCCGCCCGGCACGCCGGTGGCGCGTACCGATGCCACCCTGGCGGAGTTGCAGCGCCGCGCCGCCGAACTGCCGGCGGTGGCGCAGACCTACGCGGTGGCCGGCTCATCGCGCACCGGCGATGAAGCGGTGCGCGAAAACAGCGGCCAGATCCTGATCGATCTGCACCCGGAGTACCGGCGCGGCGCCGAAGATCACGCCCTGGCTCAGCTCCGCGGTGCGCTGGCGGGCGTTCCCGGCGCGACGGTCACGTTCAGCCGTCCGCCGCTGCTCACGTTCGATGCCGCCGTGGAGGCACGCATCGGCGGCGCCGCGCCCGCGCTAGTGGAGCGCGCGGCGCAGGCGGTCGCCGAGCGCCTGCGGGCGGTCACCGGGCTGGCCGACGTCAGCGCCCGTCTCGCCGGCACCAGTCCGGAAGTGGTGATCGACCTGAACCGCGCGCAGTTGGCCGAGCTGGACCTGGACGCCGAGGGGGTGGGGCAGATCGTGGCCTCCAAGCTACAGGGGGAAGTGCCGACCGAGCTGGAACGCGGCAATCAGGACATCGGGCTCCGGGTGCGCACGCGGCCGGAGGACCGCGCCACCATCGAGGATCTTGCCGGCTTGATCGTCACCACGGTGGGCGATGTCGCGGTCCCACTGTCGGCGGTGGCGGCGATCAACGTGGCCGAGGGCGCCAACGAGATCCGCCGCGTCGACCAGCGCCGGGTGGTGCTGGTGACCGCCAATCTGGACGGGCGCGACCTGGGCAGCGTTACCGCCGAGGTGCAGGCGGTGCTCGATGACGTGGCGGCCGAGTACGGCGTGGTCGCCGAGCTGGCAGGGCAGTGGCGGGATATGGTCGACTCTTTCGCCAGCATGCAGCTCGCCCTCATCCTGGCGCTGGTGTTGACCTATCTGGTGATGGCGGCACAGTTCGAGTCGCTGCTGCATCCCCTCATCATTCTGGCGGCGGTGCCGTTCGGTCTGGTGGGTGTGCTGCTGACGCTGGCGATCTTCGCCGTCCCGGTGAGCGCCATCGCCCTCATCGGGGTGATCATGATGGCCGGCATCGTGGTCAACAACGCCATTGTGCTGGTGGACTACATCAATCAACTGCGCCGCCGCGGTCTGGAGCCGCACGCGGCGATCCGGCAGGCGGCGGTGACCCGGGTACGCCCGATCCTGATGACCACCGCCACCACGGTGCTGGGGCTGGTCCCTCTCGCCCTGCGCCTCGGCGAGGGTTGGGAGTTGCGCCAGCCGCTGGCCGTGACGGTGATCGGCGGGCTGTTGTTCTCAACCTTGATCACGCTGGTCCTGATACCGATCCTTTACTCCCTGGTAGGCGGCCACGGCATGCGCCGTGAGTCCGCGGAGGCGACCGCGAACGGCGCGGCGCTGGAGGTAAGCTCATGACTTCTTTTGCCGAATTCTCGGTGCGGCGTCCGCTTGGCGTGATCCTCGCGATAGCGGCAATCTCCGTGTTCGGGTTCTTCGCGATCGGCCAGCTACCGCTGCTGTTTCTGCCGGAGATCGAGAGTCCGTCTCTGAGCGTGATTGCACCGTTCTCGAACTCCTCGCCGGAAGAGGTGGAACGGCGCGTCGCGACGCCGTTGGAAGGCGCCATCGGCGGCATGAGTGGGATAGAGTCGGTCAGTTCCACCTCTTCGGCCAGTTCGGCGCGCATCCGCGCCCGGTTCGTCATCGGCACCGACATGGATCTGGCGGCAGCGGAGATCCGCGACCGCGTCGACCGAATCCGCGGCGATCTGCCGGACGGCGTGGGACGCATCCGCGTGTCCAATTTCTCCACCTCCGACATCCCGATCCTGCAGCTCAGCGTGAGCCTGGAAGGCTCGCGTGCGGAGCTGGAACGCCTCGCCGAGGACCTGATCGTACCCCGGTTGTTGCGTCTGGAAGGTGTCGCCGACGTCCAGGTACGCGGCCTGCAGCAGGAACGGGTGATGATCGACCTCGATCCACAGGCGATGGCATCGCTGGGAGTATCGGTCGACGATCTGACCCGCAGCCTGCGTGCCAACAACGTGGACCTCGCCGGGGGCTACCTGATCGACGGCGGGCGGCGCTACTTCGTGCGCTCGGTGGGTTCGTTCACCGACCTCGAGGAGATCGCCTCGCTGCCGATCGCCGGTGCCGGCGGCGCCCGGATCGGCGATGTCGGGGTCGTGCGACGCGGCGTCGGCGACCAGGACAACGTGCAGCGGCTCAACCTGGCTGAAGCGGTCACGGTGCGGGTGTTCAAGGGCTCCGACGCCAACGTGGTAAGCGTGGTCCGCGCCGCGCGCGGCCAGTTGGCGGAGATCGAAGCCGCGGAGCCGAGGCTGGCCACGTTCGTGTTCTTCGATCAGTCCGAGGAGATCACCACCAGCCTCAACAATCTGCGCAACTCGGGGCTGATCGGTGCGGGTCTGGCGGTGCTGGTGCTGTTCGCCTTCCTGCTCAGGGTACGTGCAACGCTGGTAGTGGCCATCGCCATCCCCATCTCCATCATCGCCACCTTCACCGTGGTGTACCTGATGCGGCGCGTCGGCGGGCTCAACTTCTCGCTCAACATAATCTCGCTGAGCGGCCTGATGCTGGCGGTGGGCATGCTGGTGGACAACAGCGTCGTGGTGCTGGAGAACATCTACCGCTACCGGGAACGCGGCCTGGCCCCACGGGCGGCGGCGATCCGCGGCGCCGGCGAGGTAACCACCCCGGTGCTGGCGGCGACCATCACTTCGATCATCGTGTTCGTACCGGTGCTGTTCAACGCGACCAGTGCGTTCGGTCGCTTCATGGGCGATTTCGCGACCACCATGGTGGCGGCGATGATCGCCTCCCTGGTGATTTCCCTCAGCCTCATTCCCGTGGTCAGCTCGCGCTTTCTGGTGGCAGCCGGCGCCGGGCGGCATCGCATCATGGACGGGCTCGCGGCAGCCTACCAGGCGGTGCTGCGCTGGACGCTGCATCACCGGCTGATCACGGTCGCCTGCATGCTGGCAGTGCTCGGCGGGGGCGTGTACCTGCTTACCAAGATCGAGCGCGAATTCACGCCGCCTACGCCGGCGCGGCGCATGTCGATCGCGATGAACGCCGAGAACGGGGTGACCTTCGAAGAAACAAGACAGGTGTTCGACGCTTTCGAACGCGACTTGCTGGCCCGCACCGCGGAGCTGGAGATCGACGCGGTGGCGGCCAATTTCTCCGCCCGCAACGGCAACGTTACCGTGTACTTCCGCGACGACTCATCCACGCAGCGCTCCACCGCCGAGCTCACCAACGAGATCCGCGCCATGCTGCCGCAACTGGCCGGATACGACTTCTCCGTGGGGCGGCGCTGGGGTCGCGGCGGCGGCGGCGCGCTGGGCGTGTCGGTCGACATTACCGGCCCCAATACCGAGGTGCTGGCGCTGTTCGCGGAGGACATCGGCGCCCGTCTGGGGGCGCTGCCCGGGGTCGAGGACGTAAGTACCAACCTGGAATCGGGGGATGAACAGCTCCAGGTACGGGTCAACCGCGACCGCGCTACCGCCGCCGACCTGACCCCGACGGCGGTGGGACAGCTCCTGAGTTCCAACCTGAGCGAGAGCTCCGCCGGTACGCTGACGGCCGGGGATGATGAATTGCCGATCCGGGTGCGCGTGACGGAGGCCGAGCGCGTCGACCTGAGCGGCCTTGCGCAGCTCCCGGTGGAGCCAGGCGTCAACGCGGTGCCGCTGGGCTCGTTGGCCACCTTCGAGCGCCAGCCGGGGCCGCGCTCCATTCAGCGCGACGGCGGCAGCGAGATCGTGTCCGTGACCGCCAACACCGATCGGCGCGGCATGTTCCAATTGCGCGGACAGATCCAGGGCATGCTCAATCAGCAGCAACTGCCCCCCGGCTACACCGCTGAGGTGGGACAGAACTTCCGGCGCTTCCAGGAATCGGAGCAGTCTTCGCTGTTCGCCCTGCTGCTCGCCGCCGCCTTCATCTACCTGGTGATGGCAGCGCTGTTCGAGTCTTTCGTGCATCCGATCACCATCCTCACCTCGCTGCCCTTCTCGATGCTCGGCGTAGCGGTGCTGTTCTATGTCACAGGCACGACCCTGAACACCAACTCATGGCTCGGGATCATGGTGCTGGCCGGGGTCGTGGTGAACAACGGCATCATCCTGGTCGACCACATCAACCGGTTGCGGGCGGGCGGGATGGCGCGTACCGAGGCGATCATCACCGGCGGGCGCGACCGTCTGCGGCCGATTCTGATCACCGCCTGCACCACGCTGCTGGGGTTGTTCCCGCTGGTGGCGCCGCTGGTGGCGCCGGGGGTGTTCGGCCCGGTGGAGGGTCGCGCCGGAATCTGGGGTCCGATCGCCCTGGCGGTCGTCGGTGGGCTGACCACCTCCACCTTCATGACGCTGGTGGTGATGCCGACCATCTACGCGCTGATGGATGACTTGGCGGGCTATCTGCGGCGCGTGACGCGGGCGATGCGTCCGGCGCCTCGGCAGACGGTGCAGCCCACCCCGGAGGCGGGGCGTTGAGGTGCACCGGCACGGACGGCTGCTTCGACACGTCGGCAGTGAGGTCCATGCGCATACCGGGCACGGCAAGAGTCGACAAGCGGGAGGCAGGCTGGTGAGACAATACCGGCGGCGAAGGAAAGGAACCGGGCTGGCGCTTGCCGGGCTGTTGTCGCTGGCGGTGGTGCTGGGCGGCTGCGATGTGGTGAACAACATCCTGGGCCGTTCCGGCGGCCAGACGGCCGCCGCGGCGGGCGGTTTCGGCGGGGGCGCAGGGGGCGGCGGCTTCGGCGGCCAGACCGCGGCGGTCCCGGTGGTGACCGCGGACGTGGTGCGGGAAACCGTGTCCAACTTTCTGGTGGCGACCACCACGCTGAGCGCCGAGCGATCCCTCGACGTGTTGGCACGCGCGAGCGGTGA
>JAKZWC010000427.1:0-6701 GCA_047515735.1 Spirochaetales bacterium
GGGCGACACCGTAGCGGCGGAGGGCCGTACGCCGGCGCAGATAGTGGCGGCGATACGCGCGCTGCTGTAGCACCGGTGCGGGTGCGCTGCTAGCGGACGCGCGCGGCGAGCACCTCCAATACCTGGTCGAGCGCAACCCCCGCGGCGACCAGCAGCACCAGCAGGTGGTAGAGCAGGTCGGCCGCCTCGCCGGCAACCTCGGCGGCGGAAGCGGCGGTAATCACCTCGATCGCCTCTTCGCCGAGTTTCTTGCGAATCTTGGGCGTGCCTTCAGTAAAAAGGTAGCTGGTATAGGAGCCCTCCGGCAGGGTCCGGCGCCGCTCGCCAATGAGCTGCTCCAGGTCGTGCAGCGGGCCGGCGGTGGTGGGCCGCCGCTCAGGCGGAGCCGGCGGCGGCTCCGCGCGGCCGGCTCCGGCTTGCGCCAGCTCCGTCTGCAGCCGCGCCTCGTACCAGCCGTCGGTCTCGCTTACCCGTGCCGTCATGCCGCGGGTTGCCTCCAGCGGCAGCACCCGCCCCGCCCGCAATACCCACAGTTCGCCACTCTCGAGGCTCTTGCGGAACGCCTTCGCGTCCATCCTGGCCACGGCGCACACCCGTCCCCCGGCATCGAGCACCACCGCGGGTTTGCCCGCGGCGGGGTATTCGTTCACCATCGCGCCTGCTCCGCTGCCTGCGGGTACTGCTCCAGGAGGGCTGCCAGATCGACGTGTCCTTCGTACCACGCCTTGCCGATGATCACCCCGATCACGCCGGCTCCGGCGTGCGCGGCCACCGCCGCGACGTGCGCCTCGGAGCCGATCCCGCCGGACAGGATCACCGGCCGCCCGGCCGCGCCGGCCACGGCGCGGGTGCGCCCGATGTCGGGGCCCGCCAGGGTGCCGTCACGGGCGATGCTGGTGTACACGATGCCGCGTACCGGCTGGGTGCTCATCCGTGCCGCCAGTTCCGTGTCGGTCAGGCCGCCGCCTTGCTGCCAGCCATGGGTCTTTACCACGCCGCGGTCGGCGTCGATGCCGGCGACCAGCCGATCCCCCACCTGCCCTGCCCAGCGCGCGGGCAAATCGGGGTCACGGGCAAGGGCGGAGCCGACCACGACGCGATCCACTCCCATCTCCACCAGCCGGCGCGCGTCGGCCGGCGTGCGCACCCCCCCGCCCACCTGCAGGCGCAGCCCCACGGCGGCGCGGATGGCGCCGATCAGCGCGCGGTTGTCGCCGCCGCCGCGGGCGGCGTCAAGGTCGACGACGTGCAGCCACGCGGCGCCCAGGGCCTCCAGCTCGGCGGCGGTAGCGACCGCGTCGCGGGCATAGTCGGTGGCGGCGGCGAAGTCGCCCCGCGTGAGGCGCACCGGACGCCCGTCGAGCAGGTCGATGGCAGGCAGGATCAGCACGAAACAGGCAGGACCATCACGAACACAACCATTACGAACGAAGGCACTGCGCTACCGGTCGCCCGGCGGCGCGCCGCGGTTGGCCGAACTGCGTGCCACTTCTTCCTGGAACGCCTGGCAGATCTGTTGCTGCAACTCCTGTTCCGTCATGTTGCGGGCCAGCAGTTCCTCGAAAAACTCGCGCTTGCTGAGGCGGCAGATGCCGGACAGGGCGGTCAGGTAGTCGCGATGGCGATCCGGAGGCGTGGCCAGGACGAACAGCAGCTTCACCGGCTGGCCGTCGATGGCGTGGTAGTCGATACCGAGACGCGAGATGCCGAGGGCAATGGTGACCTCGCTGACGCCGTCGGTCTGGCCGTGGGCGGCGGCCACGCCGTGGCCGATGCCGGTGCTCTGGATCTGCTCGCGGCGCATCACCGCCTGTTCCACCGCGGCGCGCTGCGGCCCGTCCGAGAATACGCCGGCGCGTCCAACGACCTCGTGAATCGCCGCGAACTTGTCCGTGTTCCGCAGGTTGTCGACCACGGTACCTGTCTCGAAGCAGTGCAGCATTAGCGATTCAATTTCAAGCTATCAATCGGCTTGTAAGCCGTCAAGCTGAATTCCTAGCAAGCAAAGTCGACGGGCGGATGCATGGTTTGGCCCCGGTCTGCTACGCTTCGCCCCGAATCGCATGCGCGTTGAGGTCTGGTATCGCGACGAGATCGGGGACGGGCGGGCAGCGCGCTTGCTGGCCGCGCTGCGTTCCGGTCCGCTGCCCGGGCTGGACGCGGTGCAGATTCGCGATGTGTATCTGGTCACCGGGGTGGCGGGCCTGGAGCCGCGCCGGCTCCAGGAACTGGTGTGCGACCGGGTGGCGCAAGAGGCTGCCGTGGTGCCCGCACGGGAGCGGGCAGCCGATGCCGCACCGAGCTGGGACCTGCTGCTGGAGGTAGCGGTCAAGCCCGGGGTGGCCGATCCGGTGGCCGGCACGCTGCGCAACGCGCTGCACACCGTGCTGGAGCTGACGGTGCCGGAGTCGGCGCTGGTGCAGACGGCGCGCCAGTACCGCTTCACCATGCGCTCCGGGGCGCTCGATCGCACCGCGCTCGGCGGGCTGTTCAATCCCCTCATTCAGACCGGGCTGCTGCTCAGCGCCGGCGCTTGGCGGCAAGGGGAGCGTCCGCCGCAGCAGTACCCTACGGTCGACGGCAACGGCGCCGGCCGGCCGAGCGCCGCGGCGCGGGTTGCGCGATTCGGCGTCGACGGCATGTCGGATGCGCAGCTCACCGATCTCTCCGCGGAACGGCTGCTGGCCCTGTCCCTGGCGGAGTTGCACGCGGTGCGCGACTATTACCGCGCGCCCGCGGTGCGCCGGCTACGGCGCGAGGCCGGGCTCGGTGACGCCGCCACCGATGTCGAGTTGGAGATGCTCGCCCAGACTTGGTCCGAGCACTGCAAGCACAAGATCTTCAACGCCACCATCGAATACCGCGCAGGCAGCCGGGTCGAGACCATCCGTTCCCTGTTCGACCGCTACATCCGCGCCACCACCCGCGAGGTCGATCCCGGCGACGGCTTCCTGCGTTCGGTATTCCACGACAATTCCGGGGTCATCGAGTTCGACTCCGAGACGCTGCTGTGCTTCAAGGCCGAGACCCACAACTCGCCGTCGGCGCTCGACCCGTACGGCGGCGCCATCACCGGAATCGTCGGCGTGAACCGCGACATCATCGGCACCGGACGCGGCGCCCGTCCCCTCTTCAACACCAACGTGCTGTGCTTCGCGCCGCCGAGCCTGGACGACGTGCCGCGCGGCCTGCTGCCGCCGCGCGCGGTGCTGGAGGGTGTGCATCGCGGGATCGTCGACGGCGGCAACCAGTCGGGCATTCCCACGGTGGCGGGCGCGGTGCTGTTCGATCCCAGCTTCGTCGGCAAGCCGCTGGTGTTCTGCGGCACCGGCGGCATCATGCCGGCCCGCCTGCGGGGTGCGCCGTCCTGGGAAGCGGAACCGCGGGCCGGAGATCTGGCGGTGATGGTGGGGGGCCGCATCGGCCGCGACGGCATCCACGGAGCCACCTTCTCGTCCCTCGCCCTGGACGAGTCCTCGCCCCTGTCCGCGGTGCAGATCGGCGATCCCATCACCCAGAAGAAGATGTCCGACGTTCTGCTGGAAGCGCGCGATCGGGGCCTGTATCGCGCCATCACCGACAACGGCGCCGGCGGCATGTCCTCGTCGTTCGGGGAGATGGCGCGCGCCTGCGGCGGCGTGCGGCTGGAGCTGGAGCGCGCGCCGCTGAAGTATCACGGCCTGGAGCCGTGGGAGATTCTGCTGTCGGAGTCGCAGGAGCGGATGAGTCTGGCGGTGCCGCCGGAGCACTACGGTGCCCTGGCCGAGCTGGCGCGGCGCCGCGAGGTCGAGGTCACGGCGCTGGGCGAATTCACGGCCGAGGGCACGGTGGAGGTGCGCTACGCCAATCGGCTGGTCGCGCTGATCGATCTCGAATTTCTCCACGAGGGGCTCCCGGAGATGGTGCTGCAGGCACGCTGGGAGCCGCCCCGCGCGGCGCCCTCGGCCCCGCCTCCGGCGCCGGCGCCGGGCGCCGTGCTGCCGCGGCTGCTGGCCGACCCCAACATCGCCTCCAAGGAAACGCTGGTGCGCCAGTACGATCACGAAGTGCAGGCCCTTACCGTCGGCAAGCCGTTCGTGGGCAAGTGCATGGACGGCCCCAGCGACGGCGCGGTGCTGCAGCCCCGTCCCGACTCGCTGCGCGGCATCACGGTGACCCACGGCATCTGCCCCTGGTACTCGGCCTGGGACACCTATGACATGGCGATGTGCGCGGTGGACGAGGCGGTGCGCGCCCACGTCTCCTGTGGCGGCGACCCCGACCGCATGGCGGCGCTGGACAACTTCTGCTGGCCCGATCCGATCGCCGGCCCGGACAACCCCGACGGCGCCCACAAGCTGGCGCAACTGGTGCGCGCCGCGCGCGGCCTGCGCGCCGCCTGCCTGGCGTACAAGCTGCCGCTGATATCCGGCAAGGACTCCATGAAGAACGATGCGGTGGTGGACGGCCGGCGGATTTCCGTGCTGCCTACCCTGCTGGTGTCGGTGCTGGGGATCATCGAAGACCTGCGCCGCTCCGTCAGCTCCGACTTCAAGCAGGCGGGCGATCCCATCTTCGTCGTCGGCGCGGATCGCGGCGAGATAGGGGCCTCCGCGTACGCACGGCTGCTCGGGGCCGGGGCTTGGCGGCAGGCCTGCCCCACGGTCGACGCGCCGGTGGCGATGCGCCAGTACCGGCGGCTGCACGCCGCGATGCGTGCCGGTATGGTCGCTTCGGCCCACGACGTATCCGACGGGGGCCTGGCAGTGGCGCTGGCCGAAAGCGCCATCGGCGGCCGCCTCGGCGCCCGCCTGGACCTGGCGCGGGTACCGGCGGGCGGCGCCGCGGGGCAGCAAGCCGGCGACCCGGCTCGGCGCCGCAACGCGCTGCTGTTCAGCGAGACCGGCGGCCGCCTGCTGGTCAGTGTGCCGGCCGCCGCCGCCGGCCGGATGACGGAGCACTTCGCCGGTCACGATTGTGCTGCGGTAGGAGAGGTCACCGATGACGGCTGGGTGACCGTGGTGGACGGCCCCGCAACCGTGGCCGTGTGGCAGGTTGCCGAGCTGGTACGCGCGTGGCAGACACCACTGTGACGGTGCGCGTCTGCATCGTCACCGGGTTCGGCATCAATACCGACCGCGAGATGGCACTGGCATTCGAGCTGGCCGGGGCGCGTACCGCCTGTCTCCACGTCAACGACCTGATTGCCGATCCCGCGCTCCTGGAGGAGTTCGGGATCTTCGTGGTGCCGGGCGGTTTTTCCTTCGGCGACCACATCGGCTCGGGCGCCATGCTGGCGGCGCTCATGGCGCGCACGCTGCGGGAGGTCCTGGCGGCGTTCATCGAACGGGGCGGACTGGTGCTGGGCGTGTGCAACGGGTTCCAGGTGCTGGTGCGCATGGGCTTGGTCCCGGGCATCGACGGCTGGAGCCAGTCCGTGGCCCTGGTGCACAACGACTCCGGCCGCTACGAAGACCGCTGGGTGGAGGTGCAGTTCGACGCCGCCTCACCGTGCCTGTGGACCCAGGGGATCTCACGGCTGGCGCTCCCCGTCCGTCACGGCGAAGGCAAGCTGGTGGCCGCCGCCGACCTCCTGCGGCGAATCGATGCCGCCCGCCTCGGGGTGGCTCGCTACACCACGGCGGTTGCCACGGCCGATCCCGGCTCGGCGACGGTCCCATATCCCGCCAACCCCAACGGCTCGCTGTGCAACCTCGCCGGGCTGTGCGACCCGAGCGGCCAGGTGTTCGGGCTCATGCCGCACCCGGAAGCGTTTCTGCACCGTTATCATCACCCCACCTGGCGCAATGCTCCGCCGGAGCGGCAAGCGGCCATGGACGACGGCGCCCTGCAACTGTTCCGCAACGCCGTGCGCCATGCCGGCGCACGGTAACGGGCTAACCGGCTAACCGGCTAACCGGCGCACGCTATCGACGGAACACCGCGGGACCAGTATATTGTGGCGAACGAGACCTCCGGGGGCGTAGCTCAGTTGGCTAGAGCGCGTGAATGGCATTCACGAGGTCGTGGGTTCGATTCCCATCGCCTCCATCCTGGTCAGCGCTGTGAGTTCTGAGCGCTGGCGTGACCAACCGGGAACACTCTCGCGCACCTCCGGCGCATCCCGGGCTTCGATACCCGCTCCGAGCCCGCAGGCGGCGGCGGTGATGAGACGCACCGGCGCTACCGGCCGGACATAGCGGTCGGCCGGGACTGGATACAATGGTTGATCCCTGCGAAGGTTGATCCCTGCGAACGATCCGGATGTCGGCTGCGGAGCCGGAGTCCCGATCGCGCGGTCGCTGGCGGAGCGTAGCTCGGCAAATGGTGCACCGGGCGCGCAGCAACGAACCCGGCGGCCTGCTCGTGTGCGCGGACATCCTGGCGGTGGACTTCCCGCCCGCCAGCTTCGATGCGATTGTGGCGTTTTACTCCGTATCTGGGGCAGAGATCTCCTAAAGCAATCGAAGCTCTCGAACAACCGCGCCAACTTACTTTTGTGCCCTGGCTGTACCTCGGGGTTGACAATACCGTGTGCCCCTTTGGGGAAGGATGGATACGTTTTTTGGTTGAACGTGATCCATATATGAAGAGTCTTACGGTTCAATCCTGATTGATTCGCACTCTTGTTCCGAATCGGCATCCGTCGGGTTTAGGAACTCGGTCACAGCGTTCCGGAATAGTCAAAGTTTGGCATCTTCGCTTGCTATATCGTATAATCC
>JAKZWC010000428.1:0-3767 GCA_047515735.1 Spirochaetales bacterium
CGCCTGGCTCAAGCGTCGCTGACGGACAGCCGTCGATCAGGACCCAGCTAGGCCGCCGGCCTCGGTGGCGAGGATGCGTGCCCGGTACCCGGCCGCCGGCGGCGCGGGCAGCGGCTCCAGGTTGACGGCGTGCAGGCTCAGGCGGTCCTCTTCGCGTGCGCTGCCCACGACCGCCCCGGTGGCGCCGTGCAACACCGCTACGCTGCAGCGGGCCGCGGGCCGGGAGACCGCATCGGCCGCCACCGCGAACGCACCGTCCGACCGCCGCCGCAGGCGCGCCGCAAGGCGCTCGATACGCGGCTGGTAGCTGGTGGCGGCCGGGCGCTCCTTGAGCAGTACCACCTGCTCCAGGCGGTACCCGGCGTCTCCGGTCCCAGAGATACGCAGCACTTCCATCTCACCCATGAACCGCACGGGGCGATCGAGGACGTAGAGATGACGGCGATTGTCGTGGCGGAACGGCACCATGCAGCCGATGGGATCGGCGCCGAGGGTGACCTCCAGGCGACAGTCGAAGCCATGCTCGTCATACATCACCACGCCGATCCAGCGCCGGCCGGTGTGGTCGCCGGTGCCGTCGATGGTGTCCCAGAAGCGGTGGGTCAGGGTGGCCGGAAGGCCGGCGCGGGCGAAGCTGCGCGGCCGGTACACGCTGCGGTAGGGATACTTGCCGGGCAGGCCGATGTCCGGCACCAGGCCGTCCAGGTTCTCGGCGGCGTCGGCGCGGAAGCTGACCGTGTCGGGAGCCTCCGTCAGGGCCGCAATACGGTCCGGCTCGGCGACATCGATCAGCGCTAGTTGCTCCATGGTGTCTCCTGATACGCAGGCATGCTGCCGCAAGCATACGGGTCGGCGGGCGGCAGTGGGAATGGGACCAGTGCGGTGGACGCAGCCCGCGGCCTGGGGCACCATGGCGCCGATGGCGCAGGGAAACGGCTACGAGATCAGGCGCGCGGGCGACGCCGACGCGCTCGGCAACATGGTGCTGGAGACGGCCACCGGCCGCCTGCTCGGTGGGGTAGGCCACAATGACCTGCGCGCGTGGTGCCATCCTCTGAACACTCCCCGCGGCCTCGGCGTGGCTCAGGAGTACCCGTTCGACCATGCCTTCCACAACGGCGTGTTCGTCGCCCAGGCCCGCGTGGTGCGCGCCGGGGTGCTGTCCAACTACTGGGTGGTGCATCCCGACTGGCGTTCCCCGGACGCGCATGTCTACAACCACCTGGGCCAGCTCCGCTATCGGGAACGGGCTGCCAGCGTGCCGCTGGCGCACGGCTACCGCTTCACCTATCGCACCACCTGGAACGGCGCCGACGGCCGCCCCGTGCTGGACGAGGAGCGCCACTTCGACCTGTACGCCGCGCCCGACGCCACCATCTGCGACGTGATCTCGCGCAAGACCGCGGCGTACGGCGCGCTGCGCTTTGAGGCCAGCAAGCACGGCTCCCTGGGGGTGCGGGTGCAGCCGCAGCTCCTGCCGCCGTTCGGCGGCGAGATCGTCGCCGGAAGGGGCGAGGAGCTCTGGCGGGGCGGCGCCGACGAGGTGGCGTTCGGCAAAGAGCGCGACTTCGTGGCGTACGAGGCACAGCCCGCGGGCCTGGGCCGGTTCGGCGTGTGCGTGCAGATCCTGAGCAACAGCGCGAGCGGCTGCCGCACCGGTCCGTGGTTCATCCGCGACTACGGGCTGGCGATGTTCAACGCGACGCTGGCCGACGAGGTGGTGGTGGCGGAGGGGGAGACCTGGGAGGCTGCGCTGCGCGTGGTTGCCTACGACGGTGCCGTTTCCGTCGCCCGCGCTCGCGCCTGGGAGGCCGCGCAGTGCGGCGCGTGCGAGTAGGCGGCTGGCCGGCGGCCCTGGCAGCGGTGCCGGTGGGGCGCGCTGCGCGGTGACGACCACCGTCGTCGGCAGCTATCCGATCCCCGAGTGGCTGCGGCGCTGCTCCGACGAGGAAGCGCTGGACGATGCCCTCACCGTGGTGATGGATGCCCAGCGGCGTGCCGGCGTCGAGCTGATCTCCGACGGCGAGCTGGGCCGCTGGGACCTGCAGCGGCGTGCGCCGGGCGGCATGGTGGAGCGCTTCGTGCGCCCGTTGGAGGGGGTCCGTACGGAGCTGACCCGGCGCCAGCCCGCCGCCTGGCGCTCAAGCGACGAGCTCGCCTACCGCAGTGCGCCGCCCGGGGTCGTGGTCGGACCGCTGGGAGACGGCCGGCTCGATCTGCGGCGCGACTGGGAGTTCGCCCGAGCCCGCACCACCGCGCCCCTCAAGTTCACCGTCAGCAGCCCCTATCTGATCGCCAAGACCGTGGCCGACGTGCACTACGGCGACCTGGAGAGCCTGGCGCTGGCGTTCGCGGAGCTGCTTGCCGGTCAGCTCGCCGGCATCGACGCCGCGGTGGTGCAGGTGGATGAGCCGAACCTGCCGGGTTCGCCGGACGACGCGGCCCTGGCGGCCGCCGCCGTCAACCGGGTGCTGGCGGGGGTCGAGCGCGGAGTGGAGCGGGCGGTGCATCTGTGCTTCGGCAACTACGGCGGGCAGATGATCCAGCGCGGCGATTACGGCCGGCTGCTCGGCTTCATGAACGCGCTGCAGTGCCATCACCTGGTGCTGGAGACCACCCGCCGGTCGGCGGCGGAGCTGGCGCTCCTGCGTGAGGTGCGCGACGACATCCGGCTGGGGCTCGGTGTGATCGACGTCAAGGACCTGCAGATCGAGACCCCGGACCTGGTGGCGCGGCGCATCGAGGCGCTGGCGCGCACCGTCGGGGCGGAGCGGATCGGCTACCTGCACCCCGACTGCGGCCTGCGGGTGCTGCCGCGGGCGGTGGCCGACGGCAAGCTGCGGGCGCTGGTCGCCGGCCGCGATCAGTTTTTGGGAACGGGCTGAGCGGCCAGACCGGCGAGGATGCCGGCGCAGACCGCGTAGGAGTTGGCCGCTGCCCGCCGCAGGTAGGCGCCGAAGTCGGCGGGAGCGGCGGCGTCGGCGCGGTCCGACACCGAGCGGACGATCACGAACGGGATCCGGTTGACCGTCGCCACCAGGGCGATCGCCGCCCCCTCCATTTCCACGACGTCGCCTTCCAGCGAGCGCAGCCGGCGGTGTTGCGCCGCGTCGGCGGCGGTGATGAACTGGTCGCCGGTGAGGATGCGTCCCGCCACCACCCGCTGTCCGGCCACCGGCGTGGCCAGGGCCAGCGCCACCAGCCTCGGGTCGGCCGACAGGAAGCGGTAGTCGGTGTAGGGGACCTGTCCCAGGGGGATCCCCAGGGCGGTGGCGTCCAGGTCGTGCTGCACGCAGTCACGGCTCACCACCACGTCGCCGAGCGCCAGTCCGGGCCGGATGCTGCCCGCGATGCCGGTGACGATCAGACAGTCGGGCCGCTCCCGGTCGACGGCGTACTGCGCCACCATCGCGGCGCACGCCTTGCCCACGCCGGCGCGCAGCAGCAGGACATCGCTGGCGCCGTGCCGGAACCGGTGGCCGGCGAACGGCGCCGGGCCGGCGACCGGTAGCAGATCGTGGGCGCCCCGGAAGGCGTCCACCTCCTCCTGCAGGGCGGCAAGAATGGTGACCCGCATGGCAACGTGGCGACAACTAAGCGCGACCATCCTCGCGCGTCAAGGGTCGCGATGGACACAGCCGGATCCTGCCATGATCGACCGCTGGACCTGAGCCCCTACCGGTCCAGCCCCTCCGGCACCCCGTAGGGCGGCGCGATGAGAGCATGGCCGTCCGAGTTGGGCACCGGCCATCCCTGGCCGCCCAGGG